>NZ_JBIVHB010000020.1:0-114746 GCF_044748965.1 Cupriavidus sp. NPDC089707 | reverse complement strand
CCCCTCCCCACTGTGCCCTCTCTGTTTTATCCCGGGGGGGGCGGCTTTTATAGCCCCCCCCCCCCCCCCCCCCCCCCCCCCCCCCCCCCCCGGCGGGGGGGGGGGGGGGGGGGGGGCCCCCCCCCCCCCGCGCCTGCAGCACCTATATCGCCTGCGGCACAGCCAGCGCCTGCCCTCTCCCCCGACCCCTCTCCCACTGCGCGGGAGAGGGGAGCCTTCTGCGGGCGTACGCGAGAGCCCGATGCTTTCAATCGCTCCACCACGCTTACCATTTCACCGTCCCCTTCTGCCACGACAACACCCCGTCCCGCGCCACGAACAGCAACGTAATCACCCCGGAAAACAGCAGCGCCATCAAGATCAGCGCCGCATACATGTTCACGTACGAGGCCCAGCCTTGCGCCCAGGTCAGGTACCAACCCAGCCCCGATTTCACGCCCATCATTTCGGCTGTCACCAGCACCGAGAACGACGCGCCCAGCCCCATGAACAGCCCGACAAACACCTGCGGCAGCGCCGCGGGAATCGCCACGCGCAACACCAGGAACCAGCCCGAAGCCCCAAGCGTGCGCGCCACGTCGTAGTAGCTCTTGTTGACGCCGGCGACACCGGACCACGTCAGCACGGCTACCGGGAAGGCGGTCGCCAGCGCGATCAGGAACACGGCCGCCGAATAGCTCGACGGGAAGAAGTAAAAGGTCAGGGGCAACAGCGCGGTCGAGGGCAGCGGCCCCAGCACGCGCAGCACCGGATGGACCCAGTAGCCGATGCGCCGCGACCAGCCGATGGAAACGCCGACCAGGAAGCCCGCCAGCCCGCCATACGCCACGCCCAGCCCCAGCAGTTTCAGCGTGTTGAGCACGCTGTCGCCGAGCCGGCGCCAGTCATCGACATAGACCTCGATCAGCGCCTGCGGCGGCGCGAAGAACGGCGTCGGCAGGATCGCGGTCTTGGCGGTCAGGATCTCCCATGCGGACAGCACCGCCGGCACTGCGGCCAGCCATGGGCCCGCCGTGCGCAGCGCGGCCAGCGGCCGCTGCAGTGCGCGCACATGCTGGCCGCCCAAGGCGAGCAACGCCAGCAGCACGGCGGCTGACAGCGCAGCCAGGCCCAGTTCCCCGGTATAGGCCCAGTCGCTGAAGCCCACCACCTGGTTGGGCCAGCGCCACGTCAGCGCGCCGAAGGCGGCCCATGCCAGCGCCGCGAGCAGCCCAACGGGCCAGATGCGTGCCGGCGCGGCGTCGTGCGCGGCGGTGTCGGAAGGCGCGGCGGCCGGCTGGCGCGCCAGCCGCGCATCGAAAGCAGGTTGGCTTGTCGTCATCGCTTACCCCAGTACGTTGGCGTACACATGCTGCGCCAGGCGTTTGGCATCGGTGGTTTTTTTCAGCACGCCGATGCGGCGGAAATCGTCGGCGTAGAACGCGATCTCGTCGCGCAGGTCGGCGCCGGTCGGGTGGTGGTTGTAGGTCAGCGTCGCGTACAGCTTGCGCAGGTCGTCCGGGTTGATCTTGGGCGAGTACCTGGCGAAGACCCTGGCGGCCTCGTTGGGGTTCTCATTGACGTAATCGGTGGCCTGCACGATGGCGCGCGCCAGCGACGCGGCGGCGGGGCGGTCATTGCGCACCAGTTCGCCGCGGGCGCCGACCACGCAGCACACCTTGCGCGCATATTCGCCGGTCAGGTTGGTGGCCAGCTCCACGTAGGCGCCGCTGGTGCGCTTCTCCAGCAGGTAGAGGTTGGGATCGCCGTCGGCGATGGCCTGGATCTCGCCCTTGTCGACCGCCACGCCGAGCAGGTCGGCCGGATACTGGCGCCATGTGATGTCCTTGTCCGGGTCAATGCCGTTCTTGGCCAGCAGGATGGTAAAGAAGTGCTTGCCGGGCGCGGCCAGGTCGCTGACGCCCACGGTCTTGCCCTTGAGGTGCTGCAGGCTGGTCACGCCCGCGGCTTTCGATCCCACCAGCCGCACGCAGCCGCCGTGCGAGCTGCCGATGATCTTGACGTCGAAGCCCGCCTCCAGCGGCTTGAGCCAGCGGTGGATCATGCCCACCGCGGCGTCGGCCTTGCCGGTGGCGATCGATTCCAGCAGCTGGTCGGTCGAGCCGCTGTAGTTGATCAGGTCGACCTGCAGCCCGTTCTTCTCGAAGAAGCCCTTCTCCTGCGCCACCACGACCGGCGTCAGGCAGAAAGAGTTCTGGTTCCAGGCGAAGGTCAGCTTGCGCGGCGCGGACCAGGCCTGGCGGCCGAGGATCAATGCGGGCGCGGTGATCGCGGCGGCGCCGGCAAGGCGCAGCACGCTGCGGCGGCGCGGGTCGGCGTCGTTGTGCTTCTGGCTCATGGAGAGACTCCCCGATTCTTGTTGTGGGTGTGTTGTTGTGGCGTATGGCTGCAGTGGTCAGGCGGCGCGGCGTTCCGCCTGGCTGGCGGCATCGTGCTGCGCCACCAGTTCGCGCACGCGCGGGATCAGCTCGCGGCCATAGTCGATGGCGTCTTCGAGCGGGTCGAAGCCGCGGATCAGGAAGGTGGTCACGCCCAGTTCGTAGTACGCCAGCAGTGCTTGCGCTACCTGCTCGGGCGTGCCGACCAGGCCGGTGGAATTGGAGCGCCCGCCGGTCTCGCGCGCGATCGCGGTCCACAGGCGCTGGTCGACGCGGTCGCCTTGGTCGGCGGCGGCCAGCAGCCGGCGCGCGCCTTCGCTCTGCTGCGGGCCGCCACGGCTGTAGCCGGCCTGCACGCGCAGCGCGCGGGTGCGCTCCAGGATGCTGTCGGCGCGCGCCCACGCCTTCTCTTCGGTCTCGGCCAGCACCGGACGGAACGAGACCGAGAAGCGCACGGTGCGGCCATGCCTGGCCGCCTCCGCACGCACGCGGGTGGTCAGCTCGCGCACCTGGTCGAGCGATTCGCCCCACAGCGCATAGACGTCGGCATGCTTGCCGGCGACCGTCACGGCCGCTTCCGATGCGCCGCCGAAGTAGATCGGCACATGCGGCTGCTGCGCCGGCTTGACTTCGGAAAAGCCCTGCGTGAAATGGTAAAAATCGCCAGCATGGTCGAACGGCCGCGGCTCGGTCCAGATGCGGCGCAGGATGTGCAGGTACTCGTCGGTGCGCGCGTAGCGCTGGTCATGGTCGAGGAAATCGCCGTCGCGCTGCTGCTCGCTGTCGGAGCCGCCGGAGATAAAATGCACGCCCAGGCGCCCCCCGCTGAACTGGTCGAGCGTGGCGATCTGGCGCGCCGCCAGCGTCGGCGCGGTAAAGCCGGGCCGGTGCGCCAGCATGAAATGGATACGCTCGGTCACGCTTGCGGCATACGCGATCGTCAGCGTGGCCGACGGCCCGGTCGAATGATGCGGCACCAGGATGTGGTCAAAGCCGGCCTGCTCGTGCGCCTGCGCAAAGTCGCGCACATAATCGCGGTCGATCACGGGGCCCGAAGGGGGATGGATCTCGGACTGCTTCTGGCTCTGGATCATGCCGATGAAATCGACGCTCATTTGTACGCTCCTGACTCGGTGATGGCGGCGGCGTGCCGCCCGGGTTTTGCATGGACTGGGGAGCAAAGTACGCCAGCGGCGCGCCGCGACTAACGAATAAAAACGACGGACCATATTCAATAAGCGTCGTTTCCGGAACGCGGCGGCAGCGCTACGCTATGCGGCATTCGTAGCGATCGAGCCCTTGCGGCTCTGCGTTGCCAGTCATCCCTCCCGGAGTTCCGTTCCATGTCTTCGATGTCTTCCCTGCGCCGCCTGCCCGCCAGCGACGCGCGTCTTGGCGAAGTGCTGGCCGGGCTGTCGGCGCGCTTTGCCGCCGGCGCCGCCGCGCACGACGCCGCGGCCAGCTTCCCGCATGACAATTTCCCGCAACTGCACGTGCATGGCCTGATCGCGCAGGCGGTGCCGCGCGACTATGGCGGCGGCGGTGCAGGGCTGGCACAGGCGCGCCGCATCATCGCGGCCGTCGCGGGTGGCGATCCGGCCACGGCGCTGGTGCTGACCATGACCTACCTGCAGCATCGCGCCATCGCGCGCCCCGATTCGCACTGGCCGCACGTGGTGCGCGAGCAGGTCTTTACCAGCGCCGTGCAGGACGGCGCGCTGATCAACGCGCTGCGCGTCGAGCCGGAACTCGGCTCGCCGGCTCGCGGCGGCTTGCCCAACACCATCGCCACGCAGGTGGCCGATGGCTGGCGCCTGAGCGGCCGCAAGCTGTACAGCACCGGCATTCCGGCGCTGCGCTGGCTGGCGGTATGGGCACGCACCGACGAGCCGCAGCCGCGCGTGGGCGTTTTCCTGGTGCCGGGGCCGGCCGCGGGCGTGGCCGGCGTGCGCATCGTCGAGAACTGGAACCACCTGGGTTTGCGCGCCTCGGGCAGCCATGAGACCGTGCTCGACAATATCTGGATCCCGCCCGACCACGCCGTCGATATCCGCCCGCCCGCCGCATGGGCGCCGGCAGGTGCGAGCCAGGCCGACATCGACGCCAATGCCGACCAGCAGGCGTGGATGACCGTGCTGCTCGGCAGCCTCTATGACGCCGTGGCGCGTGCCGCGCAGGCGTGGGTGCGCGGCTTCGTACACGAGCGCGCACCCGGCAGCCTGGGCGCGCCGCTGGCGACGCTGCCGCGTGTGCAGGAAACCATCGGCGAGATCGCCGCGCTGCTGCGGGCCAACCAGGTGCTGCTTGACGATGCCGCCGCGCGCACCGACGCCAATGCGCCGCCCGCCGGCGCCGACAGCGGCCTGCTCAAGTTCACCGTCACCGGCAACGCGATCCGCGCGGTGGAACTGGCGCTGCAGCTCGCCGGCAACCACGGCCTGAGCCGCAACAATCCGCTCGAACGGCACTATCGCGACGTGCTGTGCAGCCGCATCCATACGCCGCAGAACGATTCGATCCTGGTCGCCGCCGGCAAGCACCACCTGGGCCTGTAGGGGCATGCGTCGCGGGCATGAACGCGGCCGCCGCGCCGTGTTATGTTTGCAGCGGCAGCGCCCCACAGAGGGCCCGAAGACAGAATCACCCCCGGAGGCATTTATGAGCAGTTCCCCCGAAGCCAGCGGGCTGGCACCGCTGCGCGAATTCATCACCGGCCTGGCCGCGCTGCTGGACCAGCATCCCGACGAGCCGCGCATCCTGCGCGAGGGCGGGGCGCTGCTGGCGCGGCTGGTGGCAAACGACGACTGGCTGCCCGAGGCCTGGGCCGAGCCGCACCCCGAGTACTATCAGCAGCACCTGCTGCATTGCGATTCCGCCGAGCGCTTTTCGATCGTCAGCTTTGTCTGGGGCCCGGGGCAGCGCACGCCCATCCACGACCACACCGTATGGGGCCTGATCGGCATGCTGCGCGGCGCGGAAGACTCGCAGGCCTTCGTGCTCGACGCCGCCGGCCGCCCCGTGCCGCACGGTGAGCCCGTGCGGTTGCTGCCCGGGCAGGTCGAAGCCGTGTCGCCGGCGGTGGGCGACATCCATCGCGTCAACAACGTGCATGACGACCGCGTCTCGGTCAGCATCCACGTGTACGGCGCCAATATCGGCGCGGTGCGCCGCTCGGCCTACGCCGAGGACGGCACGCGCAAGCCATTTGTCTCCGGGTATTCCAACCCGACCCTGCCTAACCTGTGGGACCGTTCCCGCGAAGTCTCGAAGTCATGACCATCCAGCACGCCACGCCAGCCGCCACCACGGCATCCCCGACTTTCACCCGCGCGCAGGTGCGCCAGGCCCTGCTGGCCGGCGCCGAGATCGCGCTGATCGACGTGCGCGAGGAAGATCCCTTCGCGCAGGCGCATCCGCTGTGGGCCGCCAACTTCCCGCTGTCGAAGCTCGAGCTGGAAGCGTGGCCGCGCATCCCGCGCCGCGATACGCTGATCGTGGTCTACGGCGAACACGCCGGGGAAGACCTGGCGCCGCGCGCGGCGTCGGTGCTGCAAACGCTGGGCTATACCAACGTGCACCGGCTTGAAGGCGGGCTGGCCGCCTGGATCGCCGACGGCGGTGAAGTGTTTCGCGACGTCAACGTGCCAAGCAAGTCGTTCGGGGAAGTGGTCGAGGCGAAGCGCCACACGCCGTCGCTGTCCGCCGAGGAAGTGCAGGCGCTGATCGACAGCAAGGCCGACGCGGTGATCGTCGACGCGCGCCGCTTTGACGAGTACCAGACCATGAGCATTCCCACTGCCACCAGCGTGCCCGGTGCCGAACTGGTGCTGCGCGTGCGCGAGCTGGCGCCCGACCCGCGTACGCAGGTGATCGTCAACTGCGCCGGCCGCACGCGCAGCATCATCGGCACGCAGTCTCTCGTCAATGCCGGCATTCCCAACCCGGTGGCGGCGCTGCGCAACGGCACCATCGGCTGGACGCTGGCGGGCCAGCAGCTCGATCACGGCGCCAGCCGTCGCGCGCCTGCCGGGGTGAACAGCGACAACCGCGACAGCGCCCGCCGCGGCGCGCGCGAGATCGCCGACCGCGCCGGCGTGCGCCGCATCGCGCTTGCCGCATTGCCATCGCTGCAGGAGCCGGGGCGTACCGTGTACCGCTTTGACGTGCGCACGCCCGAGGAATTCGCCGACGGGCACCTGCCTGGCTTCGTCAATGCGCCGGGCGGGCAGCTGGTGCAAGAGACCGACCACAACGCCCCGGTGCGCGGCGCGCGCATCGTGCTCGCCGATGACGACGACGTGCGCGCCAGCATGACGGGCTCATGGCTGGCGCAGATGGGCTGGGAGGTCTGGGTGGTGGAGCCGGCCGATGCGGCCGCGCGCGGCGAGACCGGCGCGGTGGAGGCCCAGGTGCCGGTGCCGCCAGCCGTGCCGACGGTGACGCCCGCCGAACTGGCCGCGTGGCTCGACAAGCGCGCGGACGGCAGCACCGCGGTGCTCGATTTCACCGCCAGCGCCAACTACGTGAAGCGCCATATCCCCGGCGCCTGCTTCGTCATCCGCGCGCAACTGGCCGATGCGCTGGCGCGCATCCCGCCGGCACGGCGCTATGTGCTGACTTGCGGCTCCAGCCTGCTCGCGCGCTTTGCCGCCGCCGACCTGCAGCGGCTGACCGATGCGGAGGTAGTGGTGCTGGAAGGCGGCACGCAGGCGTGGATCGCGGCCGGGCTGCCGCTGGAATCCGGCGAGACGCACCTGGCGTCTGAGCGCACCGACCGCTACCGCCGGCCGTATGAAGGCACCGACAATCCGCGCGAGGCGATGCAGGGCTACCTCGACTGGGAGTTCGGGCTGATCGCGCAACTGGAGCGCGATGGCACGCACGGGTTCAGGGTGGTTTGAGCGGCGTTGGTTTGGGCGGCGCGCACACGTGCTCGTGCCGCCCCCGCTCCCGGAGCTGAGGCCAGGCCTGGCTCCGCGCACAGCCACGCGACAACGGTCGCGTGCGCGCTGGAGACCTCATGTCGGTCCAGGTCACGCAAGTGGGGACCCGTTGGCGTCGGCCTGTCAAGCCTTCAGCATCTCCGGGTGATTCGCATGCAGCCATTGCGAGGTCTCGTTCAGCATGCGCTCCGCAAGTGCCAGGGCCAGGCGCAGGTCGGGTGCCCTGACCGTGGCAAATCCCGTGTACTTCGAATTGCGGATCGATAGCAGGCCATCAAGTTCGTCCAGCAGCAACTGCCCGCCTTCGAGGGATCCGACCAGGCCCTCCAGTGCGATTCGATGGTGGCCATGTGCCGCGGATAGCCGGAAGCCTTGGGCGGCAAACACGGCAAGCGCCGCGAACAGGATGGCGTCGTAAGCGGCTTCAAACTTTGTCGGGTCGGAAACGCCACCGACTTTGGTGTCCTGGAATTTCTGCACGGCCGCGCGCAAGAGTTCCTGAACCATCTGCTTGTTCTGCATCCGCTCCGCTCGGACAACTTGCGGCTCCTCAAGTGCCAGCGTTGATGGCTTTCGTGCCGCCATGGGCCAATTCTCCTATCAGTAAAATCATCGGCTGTTGCATTACCCCGACCGCGAAACTGTTGCCGCCGGCCAGCATCTCCTCGAACTCGGACCGCGAGAAGACCGACGCATGGATGTCGCGGCCGTGCTTCCGTCCCACAGCTTTCAACAGGGCGTTGATGCGGATTGAACTGAGGTCCTCGCCCAGCACCAATACGTCAAGGTCTGACTCTGCCTTCTCCTCGCCGCGTGCCACCGATCCGAATATCGCGGCCACCTCAGTCTCCTCCGGGAGTGCCGCCCTGATGTCGTCAAGTACCGCATCGCTGCGCCGTACGATATCGGTCAGCCCTACCAACGCAGGGGATTCGGATGCGCGATAAAGCACATTTCGCCCATCCTGATGGCGTACTACAAGCCCCACTTCGGCCCATCGCCTTAGCCAACGGGTCACATTTCCGCTGTCTGCTCCGGTAAGCCGGGCCAGTTCCGCGGGTGCATATTGCTTCCCGGGACTCATGTAGAGCGCCCGAAGCAGGGCGAAGCGTTGCTCGCCCCCAAAGAGCTCGGCCAAAAGAGCGTTTCGCATAGCATCTAACTGTCTATTGAACAGCGATACTGTACTACATACAGTTTTGCTGTGTAATAGACAGTAACGCTGTCTAACGTACAATGTGGATCAGGCCGGCTCCTCGTTGCGATGGGATAGCCCTTGAGTCAACGACTTAAGCTAGCGCCTCAGGTTTTCGCCCGCCTGCAGCAAATGCCCAATTTCCAACTTCCACAGCCCATCTTCTGTCTTCTCTGGGGAACGAACGTAACGATTCTCTGTCAATCGTAATCGTTACGTTACAATGCTGTACCGCAGCACGGCGCGCGCCTTGTCAAAATGGCGCTTTCGCCTCGTGCTCCAAGCCCCCGACTCATGCGATTGATGTTCCTGCTGCTGACTGCCATGTGCCTGTCGCTGCTCTCCTTTGGGGCAGTGGCGGACGCGCGCGCGTCCGTGCAGCCGGAGGTCCAGGCCAGTACCGAACTGGCCGCGCTGCAGTCGGTGGACGACATGGGCCGCGTCATCGTCCCCGGTGATGATGGCCTGCATGATGACGATATCTGCGAAGACCCGCCTCCCGGATATTGCAATATCTGGTCGGCCGACCTGCTCGACCCGCTGGACCTGCTGGATGAAATCGAGGAATCCAGCGCCCTCTTTGCCTTGCCCCCGGTAAAGCTGCTGCTGCCCATCGGGGATGTCGCGCAACATCCCCCAGGCCGCGCTGAACCGCCGCCTTCGGCCTTCTTCCGGCCGCCGATTTCCCTTTCCTGAGCGCCGGGCGTTCCACGCCTTGCCGCTCCCCCGCGCGCACGCGCTGCCTCCGCAGCTGCCGTGCCGCGGGCCGCGCCCCCTTGCCTGATACCGCCAGCCTGCCCGCCGCTACCGCGCGCGGGTAAGCCGCTGCCGTTGTCCGTCCCGCCGTGACTCGCGCCGGGGCGCGCCGCGGCCATGGCGCAGGCGTCGTATTGCTTGCATTCCGGACTCATGACAACAACCAAGCTGACCCTGATCGCGTCGCTTTCGCTGCTCGCGTTCGCCGCTGCCCCGGCCCATGCCGCTGAGCAGGGCGCCGCGCCGGCAAAGGCTGCGGGCACTGTTCCCGCCGCCCCGGCCGCACCGCTCTCAAAGCCTTCTTCGAAGTCTTCCGCTTTGCTGCCCACGCCCGGCGCGGAACTGCTGGCCGCCACAGCCGTGCCGAAGGCAAATTCGGCACGCCCAGCCGGCGTCGCGGCCGACCCCGCTTTCTCGCTGCCGCAGCTGCTCGACATGGCGCAGTCGACCAACAAGGGCGTCGCCGCGGCCGAGGCCAATGTCGATGCCGCCAGCGCCGCCATCAGCAGCGCGCGCGCCTATCCCAATCCGCAGGTCGAAGTGATGTATGGCCGCCTGTCCGGCAAGCAGCCCGGCGTGACCAGCGGCAATGCCCCCAGCTACGCCGTGGTGCAGAAGCTGGACTACCCGCACCAGCGCAGCCTGCGCGAGGCCATGGCGTCGCGCGGCCTGGAGTCGTCGCAGGCGGCTCGCCAGGGCTTCCGCGCCGACCTCGCCGCGCGCGTCAAGACCTCCTACTACGACGTGCTGCGCCGCGAAAGCGAGCTGCATGCCGCGGAAGAAGACCTGGCGATGATGCGGCAGATCCACTCGCGCGCACGCCTGCGGGTGGAAGTGGGCGAAGCGCCGCGCTATGAACTGATCAAGGCCGAGACCGAACTGCTGGCCTCGCAGAAGAACCAGCAGACCGCCGAGCTGCGCGTCAACCAGGCCAAGGCCGCGCTGCGCCAGCAGGTCGGCGGCGCCATGCCGGGCCAGTTTTCGCTGGACGGCACGCTGGGACAGTCGCCGGACGTGCCGCCGCTGCCGGTGCTGCGCGACACCATGACCGCGAGCAATGCCGAGCTGGTCCAGCGCCGCACGGAACTGGAGCGCGCCCGCCTGGGCGTCGACTACCAGCGCTCGCTGCGCTGGCCGGAAGTGGCGGTGCGCGCCAGCACCGACCGCCAGCCCGACAACAACGTATCGCAGATCGGCCTGGTCATGACCATCCCGCTGTGGGACCGCCGCCGCGGCCCAGTGGGCGAGGCCACTGCGCAGGCGACGCAGGCGCAGAGCGCGCTGGAAATGCGCGAGTTCGAGCTGGCGCAGGAACTGGAATCCGCCTACCGCCAGTACGAGATCACGCAGGCGCAAGTGACCGCGCTGGAGTCCGGCATCGTGCGCGAGGCCGAGTCGGCGCTGGGCGTGGCCGAGGCCGCCTACCGCTTCGGCGAGCGCGGCATCCTTGACTTCATCGATGCCCAGCGCGTGCTGCGCAGTGCGCGCAACGAGCTGATCGCCGCCCAGTACGAGCAGCAACTGGCCGCCATCCAGATCGAAAAGCTCATGTCGACCGCCCCGGGCGCCACTGCCGCGCCAGGCCTGCCGCCGACCTCCACCATCGACCAGAAATAACCATGCGTCCCAATTTCCTGCTTTCGCTGACGGCCGCCGCCGTCCTGACGTTCAGCCTGGCGGCCTGTTCCGACAAACCTGAACCCGTTGCCGAAGCGCCCAAGCTGCCGCCCGGCGTGATCCAGCCGGAAGGCAACCTGCAGCAGTCGTTGAAGGTGGCGCCGGTCACCACCTCCCCGTTCAGCGAGATGCTGCGCGTGTCCGGCCGCATCGACTTCGACGAACAGCGCGTATCGCGCATCGGCGCCAGCGTGACCGGCCGCGTCACCGACCTGTATGCCACGCTGGGCCAGGAAGTGAAGGCCGGCCAGGTGCTGGCGCGCCTGCACAGCAGCGAGCTGGGCGCGGCGCAGATGTCGTTCCTGAAGAGCGAGGCGCAGCACGACCTGCAGGTGCGCAACGCCGAGCGCGCGCGCCAGCTGTTTGCCGCCGACGTGATCGGCCGCGGCGAACTGCAGCGCCGCGAGAGCGAACTGGCGATCGCCTCCGCCGAGATGCGCGCCTACCGCGACCAGCTGCGCGTGCTGGGCATGTCGCAGGGCTCGATCGCCGAGCTGGCCAGGAACGGCAGCATCAACTCGCATTCGCCGGTGTATTCGAGCATCAGCGGCACCGTGGTCGAGCGCAACGTGGCGCAGGGCCAGGTGGTGCAGCCGGCCGACGCCCTCTACACCGTGGCTGACCTCTCGCGCGTGTGGGTTGTGGCCGAGGTGCCCGAGCAACAGGCCGCGCAGGTGGCCGAAGGGCAGAGCGTGGAGATCGAGGTGCCGTCGCTGGCCAACGGCAAAGGCGGCAACACCATCACCGGCAAGCTGATCTACGTGGGCCGCACGGTCAGCCCGCAATCGCGCACGGTGCTGGTCCGCACAGAACTGGAGAACCGCGAGGGGCGCCTGAAGCCCGCCATGCTCGCCAGCATGCTGATCGCCGGCAAGCCGCAGGACCAGCTGGTGATTCCCGCGGCCGCGGTGGTGCGTGACGGCAATGACGAGCTGGTCTACGTCGAGATGCCGGGCAACAAGTTCCGCCTGACCAAGGTCAAGCTGGGCGCCGAGAGCGACGGCATGCGCGTGGTGCAGAACGGCGTGAAGGCCGGCGACCGCATCGTGGTCGATGGCGCGTTCCACCTGGACAACGAGCGCAAGCGCATCGAGCAAGGGTAATCGGACATGATGAAATCCCTAGTGGAAGCCGCTATCAAACAGCGGCTGGTGGTTTGCGTGCTTGCGGTGGTGCTGTTCTTCTTCGGCCTGCGCGCTGCCACCAAGCTGTCGGTGGACGCCTTCCCCGATGTGACCAACGTGCAGGTGCAGATCGCGACCGAAGCCGCGGGCCGTTCGCCCGAGGAAGTCGAGCGCTTTGTCACCGTGCCGGTGGAAATGGCAATGACGGGCCTGCCGGGCCTGGAAGAGATGCGCTCGCTGAACAAGGCGGGTCTGTCGCTGATCACGCTGGTCTTTACCGACGCCACCGACGTGTACTTTGCACGCCAGCTGGTGATGGAGCGCCTGATTGAAGTGGGCGGACGCATGCCGGAAGGCGTGTCGCCGGTGCTGGGCCCGGTCTCGACCGGCCTGGGCGAGGTCTACCAGTACACGCTGGACCGCGCCGACGACGGCAACCGCGAGCTGACGCAGGAAGAGCTGGCCGAGCGCCGCATTGCCCAGGACTGGGTGGTGCGCCCGCTGCTGCGCTCGATCTCCGGCGTGGCCGAGATCAACTCGCAGGGCGGCTACGTGCGGCAGTACCAGGCGCTGGTCAACCCGGAGCGCATGCGCCACTACGGTGTCTCGACCCAGCAGGTCTACCAGGCGCTGGCGCGCAACAATGCCAACTCCGGTGGCGGCGTGCTGCCGCACTACGCCGAGCAGTACCTGATTCGCGGCGTGGGCCTGGCCAAGGGCGTGGACGACCTCGGCAGCATCGTGCTGAAGGAAGTCAACGGTACGCCGGTCTACCTGCGCGACGTGGCCAGCGTCACCATCGGCCATGAGGTGCGGCAGGGTGCGCTGGTCAAGAACGGCCAGACCGAGGCCGTCGGCGGCATCGTCATGATGATGCGCGGCGGCAATGCCAAGGAAGTGGTCAGCCGCGTGAAGGCGCGCGTGGCCGAGATCAACGAGCGCGGCATGCTGCCCGGCAAGCTGCAGATCGTGCCGTACTACGACCGCAGCGAACTGGTCGACTCCGCGCTGTGGACGGTGACCAAGGTGCTGCTCGAAGGCGTGGTGCTGGTGGTGATCGTGCTGTTCCTGTTCCTGGGCGATGTGCGTTCTTCGGTCATCGTGCTGGCCACGCTGGTGCTGACGCCATTGCTGACGTTCATGGTGATGAACGAGATGGGGTTGTCGGCCAACCTGATGTCGCTTGGGGGGTTGGCGATCGCCATCGGCCTTATGGTCGATGGCTCGGTGGTGGTGGTCGAGAATGCGTTCGAGCGGCTCGGCCAAAAGGAACCGGGCCTGACCAAGACCGAGATCCTGGTCAAGGCCGTGCAGGAAGTGGCCACGCCGGTGATCGTCGGCGTGGGCATCATTATCCTGGTGTTCCTGCCGCTGATGACGCTGTCGGGCATGGAAGGCAAGATGTTCGCGCCGCTGGCGTTCACCATCTCGATCGCGCTGGCGATCTCGCTGTTCCTGTCGCTGACGCTGTCGCCGGTGCTGTCGTCGTACCTGCTCAAGGGCGGCGCCGAGCATGACACGTTCGTGATTGCCTTCATGAAGCGGCACTACCTGCGCATGCTGCACTGGGCGCTTGGCAACAGCCGCAAGACCGTGCTCAGCGCGGTCGGCGCGTTCGTCGCCACGCTGCTGATCGTGCCGCTGCTCGGTACGTCGTTCATTCCGGAGATGAAGGAGGGCTCGATCGTTCCCGCGATCGACCGCGTGCCGAACATCTCGCTGGAGGAGTCGATCAAGCTGGAGAAGGAAGCCAACAAGCTGGTGCTGGGCGTGCCCGGCGTCAAGTCGGTGGTCTCCGGCGTGGGCCGCGGCGAAAGCCCGGCCGACCCGCAGGGCCAGAACGAATCGACCCCGATCGCCAGCCTGAAGGACCGCGACGAGTGGCCTGACGGGTGGAACCAGGACGATATCGCCAACGCCATCCGCGAGAAGCTCAAGGCCATCCCCGGCGTGCAGATCGTGATGGCGCAGCCGATCTCCGACCGCGTCGACGAAATGGTCAGTGGTGTGCGTTCGGACGTGGCGGTGAAGGTGTTCGGCGACGACCTGGACAAGCTGCGCGAGCTGGCGGGCGAGATTTCGCGCGTGGCCGGCGGCATCCAGGGCTCGCAGGATATCCGTATCGAACGTGTCTCGGGGCAGCAGTACCTGTCGATCGAGATCGATCGACAGGCGATTGCGCGCTATGGACTGAACGTCTCCGACATCCACGACGTGATCGAGATCGCGATCGGCGGCAAGCGCGCCACCGACATCTTCGAGGGCGAGCGCCGCTTTGCCGCCGCCGTGCGCCTGCCGGAAGACTTCCGCAACAACGTGCAGGCGATCCGCCAGCTGCTGGTGAACACGCCTGACGGCATGCAGGTGCCGCTGCAGAGCGTGGCCAGGATCGAAGTCAACGACGGCCCGGCGCAGATCAGCCGCGAGATGGCCAAGCGCCGCGTGGTGGTGATGATCAACGTGAAGGACCGCGACCTCGGCGGCTTCGTGGCCGAGCTGCAGCAGGCCACCGCGTCCAAGGTCAAGCTGCCGGAAGGCTACTACCTGGAGTGGGGCGGCCAGTTCCAGAACATGGAACGCGCCATGGGCCACCTGAAGATCATCGTGCCGGTGACCATCGCCGCGATCTTCTTCCTGCTGTTCCTGCTGTTCAACTCGGTGCGCTTTGCCACGCTGATCATCACGGTGCTGCCGTTCGCATCGATCGGCGGCATCATCGGGCTGTTCGTCACCGGCGAATACCTCTCGGTGCCGGCGTCGGTGGGCTTTATCGCGCTGTGGGGCATGGCGGTGCTGAACGGGGTGGTGCTGGTGTCGTACATCCGCACGCTGCGCGATTCGGGCTTGTCGCTCGATGAGGCGGTGGTGCAAGGGGCGACGCAGCGGTTCCGCCCGGTGATGATGACTGCGACGATCGCGATGCTGGGGCTGGTGCCGTTCCTGTTCTCGACCGGGCCGGGCTCCGAGGTGCAGCGGCCGCTGGCAGTGGTGGTGATCGGCGGGCTGATTACGTCGACGCTGCTGACGCTGGTGATGGTGCCGACGTTGTATCGATGGTTTGATGATCGCAAGCCGGATCCGACGAGGGATGTGCCGGTTTAGGATTTGGTTGGTGTTTAGGTAGTGGGACGCCCTATGTGTGATATGCGCATGGGGCGTTTTTTTTGGTGTGCCTGCGGCTGGCATCTGGTGGTGGTTGATGCGCCCGGTTCCGCCCTCCTGGGCGGGTAACTTTTTGTCCGAGCGACAAAAAGTCACCAAAAAGCGCGTTTACGGCCCTGCGGGCGGCCACTCTTATCGTAGTGCGCGAATATTTTCGTACGGGGCTTCGCTTCCTCACAAAGCCGGGCTGCCTGCCGCCGTGGTGCGCCACCCTGGCTGGGATTGACGCGGTGATTGAACGAGCCCGGAGCTGTGAGTGGCCCCTGCTGCCAGGGTCAACGTAGGAACGCCTGCGGCTGCGCTGCGCGCCGGCAGCATTCCCAGGTCACTGGCCCTGGCTCAGAACGCGTCGCTGCGCTCGCTTGGCCATATCGCCGGTGAACCCAACAGCTTGTGCAGGCCTACCGTGTTTCCTCCCCTCTCCCGCGCGCGGGAGAGGGGCCGGGGGAGAGGGCCGGAGCCTCCACGAAGTGAAGCCGGCCAATTCGCGCAGCAGGTCGCGGACCTCGTCAGTAATAGTCATATCGCTAAGCCCTGCAGACCAACTAGGATCCGCGCGCAGCGCAGCCGCAGGCGTCCCTACCATGCCGCCAGCAGTAGGGACCACGCACAACTCCGGGCTCGTTCAAACACCGCGTCAATCCCAGCCACCGTGGTGCACTTTGCGGCAGGCAGTCCTGGTATGCGAGAAAGCCCAGCCCCGTACGAAAGCCCCGGGCACGCTACGATAAGAGTGGCTGTCCGCCCAGGACAGTTAACGCGCTTTCTGGTGACTCTTTGTCGCTTGGACAAAGAGTTACCCGCCCTTCAGGGCGGAACAGGGCGCGTCAACCACCGCCAGATGCCAGCCGCAGCCGCAGCCGCAGCCGCAGCCGCAGCCGCAGCCGCACCCCGGCCCCACCATCAACCCCACCATCAACCCCACCATCAACCCCACCATCAACCCTCAAGCCAACCGCATCTCCAACTGCCTTGACCACAAATCCATCGTGAAATCCGGCTCCTGGTGATGGATATGCCGGTACACCCCGTGCTGCGCGCCGATCGCGTCATGCACCGCCTGCGCGGTGATCTGCTGCTCGGCGAACAAATGCCGGAGATGGCAGGCGACGATGATGCCGTCGTCGGTCAGCGCGCCCGCAGCAAGCGCCGCGACCTCACTCCAGTCGGCCTTGGGAAAGTAGTACCCCAGCTCGGAAAAAACGATCAGGTCGAACTTTCCCTCGGGCCAATGCTGCGGCAACTCGCCCGTCAGCACCTGCACGTGCGCGGACTCCGCCAGCCGCTGCCGCGCCTGCCCGGCAGCGCTGTCGGCCAGTTCCATGGCCACCAGCGCGTCGCAGCGCGGCGCCAGTTCGACGGTGAGATGCCCGCTGCCGCAACCGGGCTCGAACGCGCGTGCAAAGCGTTCGCGCGGCAGCGTGGCCATCAGCAGCGCGCGCTTGCGTGCCTCGTACCAGCGCGTGCCGATGCCCCAGGGGTCGTCGTGCCGGCCATAGAGCCGACTGAAGTATTCGCGGTCGACCGGCATGGTCAATAGCCGTAGTACGGCGCTTGCTGGTAATAGCCGGATGGCTGCGGGCCGCACGGCACGTACACGCGGTCGTAGTCGCGATAGCAATAGCCCGGCGGTACCGCCGGCGGGGCGTACGAGACCGGCGCGGGAGCATAGGTGACGGGCGGCGGCGCTACTGCCACGGGTGCGGCTACCACCGGCGCCGAGGCCAGCGCGGCGCCGAAGGCCAGCCCGACCAGCGCGCCGACGGCGAGCACCGCGCCGGCATTCGACCCGCCGCCGTGATGGCGGCCGCGCGCGGACGTGGGGCCGGCGGCTACCAGGGCCACGGTCAGGGCGGCCGCGGCGACGATTCGGGTGGAGGGGCGCATGTCGGACTCCTTGTGATGCAGCTTGTGTCCCTGAATGATGGATGCAAACTGCCCGGCAAGGTGTTTCGCCGCGGAGCCCGACTTGTTAGCTTTGTAACGGCGGCTTTTAACAATTCAGTTTTTTAACAAGTCGTAAGACAGCCCCCTGTCCGGAATCGCTCAGCGCTGAATTTGGGCCAGTCCGGCCAGCCCGGCCAGCCCGGCCAGCGCGGAAAGGGCGGAAAGGGCGGAAAGGGCGGAAAGGGCGGAAAGGGCGGATACGGCGATGCTCTCCAGCCCCAGCCTGGCGAAATCCGGCCCCCATGCCATCCGTTCCATCCGCAGCTCGGCGAGCAGCGTTTCGGACAACGCCACTGCGGCGTGCTGCGCGGCACCACGCTGCTCCGGCGGTTGGCCTGACGGCGCAGGAAGAGCAGGTGATCCGCCGCTGGGTGGTGGCGCTGGCGGTGGGGGTGGGGGAGGAAGGGGAAGGGGAAGGGAAGGGAAGACAGGCAGCGACGGCTGACGTCGCTGCCCGTGGCGGTTACCCCGCCGCGTACGCGCGCTGCGATGCTTCGCCGAACGGCGGCAGGTTCTCCAGCCGCAGCGATTGCGGTTCGGTCAGCGCGATGTCCGCGGCGCGCAACCGCTTGAGGATTTCGAACAGCAGGTCGCTGCGCGTAGTCGCGGCGATGCGCGGGCTGCTGACGTAGCCCGTCACCGACAGCGTGATGCCGTTGGGCGCCAGCTGGCTGAACATGACCGACGGCGCCGGCACGTCCAGGATGGATTCGTTTTCCTTGTAGACATCGATCAGCAGGTCGCGCAGCTGTTCCGGATCGGTATTGAGCGGGAACGTCAGCTGCAGCGACGCCACGCCCTGCGTGCTGTTGCTCATGGTCACGTTGCGCACGTTCTGCGAGATCAGCTGCGAGTTGGGCACGATCACGGTGGAGCGGTCGCCCAACTGGATCTCGGTGGCGCGCACATTGATGCGGCGGATGTCGCCCTCCACGCCGGCCAGGCTGACCATGTCGCCGACCTTGACCGGGCGCTCGGTCAGCAGGATCAGGCCCGAGACAAAGTTCTTCACGATCTCCTGCAGGCCAAAGCCGATGCCCACCGACAGCGCGCTGACGATCCAGGCCAGGTTGTCCCAGCGCACGCCCAGCAGCGACAGCGTCAGCAGCACCAGCAGCACATAGCCGACATTGCTGAACAGCGTGATCAGCGACGCGCGCAGCCCCGGCTCCTTGCACACCTTGGGCAGCAGCTCCGCATCGAGCCAGCGCCGCACCGAACGCAGCAGCCAGATGCCCACGCCGAGCGCCAGCACCGCATTCAGGATGCGGTCCGGCATGATGTTCAGGCTGCGCAGCTTCTCGCCGCCCAGCACCGTCAGCAGGCTGTTGAGCAGGTCCGCCGGCGTGGTGCCGAAGCCGCCGGTCAGCAGCGCCACCACCGCGACCAGCAGCAGCACGCTGGCGCCGATGCCCGACAGGATGGTCGAGGCCTGCTCCAGGTGCGAATCGTCGACGCCGAACAGCTGTTTGATGACGCGGCCGCTGGCGTGGTTGGTCGACAGCACGGCCTCGCAGACATCGCGCGTGACTTGCGTCAGCAGGTACAGGCTGCACAGCACGATGTCGAACCAGACCAGCTCATAGGTCAGGAAGCGCGCGAAGCTGATATAGCCGGCCAGCAGCGCGACCATTGACACGATCACCAGCACGGTCACGGCGGCGTGGATCATGCCGGCCAGCGTGGCGCGCGCCTCCGGGCGTTCGCCCGCGGCGGCGAGTTCATTGCGCACGCGGTTGGCGCGCAGCAGTGCCGCGCCAATAGTCAGCACCACCACCAGCGACACCAGCCCGCGGCCCAGCAGCGTGACCTGCACGGTGGTGTCGGCGATGCGGTTGATCTGCTCGAGCGTGCCGGCCAGCAGCAACAGGCCGGCCAGCACGGCGGGGAAGGGCTTCATCGCCCGCGCGACCGGATCGGCCAGCGCGGGCAGGCGCCAGCTGGGGTGCCGCGTGCATAGCAGCGCGCGCCCCAGCCCGACGATCAGCGCACTGGTCAGCGTCAGCTTGACCAGCTGCGCGTAGAGCGCCATCAGGTCTGGCGGCAGTTCATAGCTGCGCGCGAAGGCGTGGTAGACCAGCTGCACCGCGAGACCGGTCGTGCAGACCGTTGCCAGCGTGGTCGCCAGCGCCAGCGCGCTGCGGCGCAGGCGCGTCTCGGGCAGCCGGGTCAGGCAGAACCACGCCAGCGCGCGCTCGGCAAGGCGCCGGCCCAGCGTCCATACCGCCAGCGCGAGCAGCAGCAGGGCCACCGTGGCCGCGCGCTGCGACGGCTGCCACGCCAGCTGCAGCATCGGCACCAACTGGTCGCGGAAGCCGTCCAAACGCGCCTGGTCTTCTGCCGGCGGGCTGAACATCGGCTGCCAGAACTGCGGGTTCAGGATGCTTTCCGAGCGCAGCGCGAGCTGGTCTTTCAGGTGGCCGCGCTCAAGCCGGGCCAGTTGCTCGCTCAGGTTGGCGATATTCTCCTTGCTCTCCGCGGCCTGCTTGAGCTGGGCGTCGAGCTGCGTGCGGCGCGTGTTCAGCCCGGCGCGCTGTTTCACCACCGCGGGGGCTTCCTTGGTGGTGCCGTCGACCGGTGGCGGACCGAGCACGTCGAGCTGTGCCTGCAACTGCTCGCGCTGCGGCGCCAGCGCGGCGCTGAGCTTGTCGGCGTCGGCATCCAGCTGCCGCAGCGTCTCTTGCAGGTCATGCAGCTTGGTATTGCCGTCGGGGTCCGAGGCCTGCTGCTTGACGCTGTCCTGCTCGGTCTGCAGGCGCTTGAGTTCGGCGGTGGCCTCGGCGTGGGTCAGCGCGGGCGCTTGCGCGGCGGCTTCGGCTTCCGATGCGGTTTCTGCGGCATGGACGGCGGGCAGCGTCGCCGGCATCAGATGGCATAGCGCAGCGAGCGCAAGGCCCAGTGCGAGCCGTGAAGCTTTGCTCATGGCGGATTCTCGTCGAGATGGTGACGGCTTGCGGCGCTCCGGCGGCGGATGAAAATGGCAAGGCACGGTGCGGGCAGGGCCACATGGCGCTGCGTCGCGATTGCGCTGCGGAACGGCCGGGTCACCGGCGATGAACACGGGAAGGGATGGCAGCGTACAGGGCTGCAGGCCATCCGCTTCGGCGAATTTGGGTCAGCCACGAGAAAGGCCCGTGGGCGAGGCCACAGGCCGGCAATGCGTGGCACGGGGTCGTGCTGACCGAACGCGGCGGGCCCGCTTACGTGGGTTTCGTGGGTGCCGCGGTTCGGGCCATTATACGAAAGCGTTCAGGTCACATGCCCCGCGCAGGCGGCGCATGGGGCACCGCAGGGCAGAATTTTGCGCAGCCATGCCATCGGCACCGCCAACGCGGGCGGCATGCTCGCCACAATCGCATTACCATCCCGTTTTTTTCGGGGCTGGCAAGCAGCCCCACCGATATTGCATGGAGCATTCATGGGAGTACCGTCTGCCACGGAAACGGCACGCCTGGCCGGCGCCGCCGGGCCGATCGAGATGCTGGTCGACCGTCCCGCCGGCACGCCGCGCGGGATCGCGGTGGTGTCGCATCCGCACCCGCTGCTGGGCGGCTCGGCCACGCACAAGGTGCCGCACCAATTGGCCAAGGCGCTGCTGGCGCGCGGCTTCCTGACCGTGCGGCCCAACTTCCGCGGCGTGGCGGGCTCGGGCGGCGAGCACGACCAGGGCCGCGGCGAGGCCGACGACATGCTGGCCGTGGTAGCGAAGCTGCGCGACGACCATCCCGGCCTGCCGCTGGCGCTGGCGGGTTTTTCGTTCGGGGCGTTCGTGATGGCGCAGGTGGCCGCCACGCTGGCGGCACAGGGCGTGCCGATCCGCCACCTCGTGTTGACCGGCCTGCCATATGGCACGGTCAAGGCCCATCGCAGCTATGACACGCCGGCGGTGCCCGCCGATTGCCTGGTGGTGCATGGCGAGCGCGACGAGCGCGCGGAACTGGCCGCGCTGTTCGACTGGGCCCGTCCGCAGGCGTTGCCGGTGGTGGTGGTCCCGGGCGCCGATCATTTCTTTACCGGCAAGCTGCCGTTGCTGGTGCGCATCGTCGGCCAGTACCTCGACCGGCCGGCCGTGGAGGGGCGCAGCACATGACGTTGTTGCGCAGCGTGTAAAAACTGCGTCCCGCGGCGCTACCCGGAGCGCCGTGCGGCCGTACCGGGCACACCGGGGCGCAAGGGCATGTTTCCTGCTACCGATATCAGGCTAGGACGTCAGATCGGAGGCAATCCATGAAAGACTACGCACCGTCGGAATTCGGGGGAACCTGGCGCCACCGGGGTTACGACGAGCCCGACGATACCCGCCAGGGACGCCACTGGCGCAGCGGCGACACCGGCGGCTCGCCGTATGGCTATGGCGAGGCCCGCTATGGCATGGAGGATGAAGACGTCGAGCGGCCCACGCGCCCTTCGCGCTGGGCCGCGCAAGCGGGATCGCGCCGCATGCCCAAAGGCTACCAGCGCACCGACGCCCGCATTCGCGATGACCTGTGCGAACGGCTCGCGCATGCCGAGGACGATGTCTCGGATGTCACCGTCGAGGTCGGCTCGGGCATTGTCACGCTGGCCGGCACCGTCCGGGACCGCGACGCCAAGTTCCGCATTGAGCAATTGGCCGAGGATGTGCTCGGCGTCAGTGAAGTGCGCAATAACATCCAGATGGCGCGGCCGGGCAGCAGCGCCGGAAGCGGCGGCAATGGCGGAATCGGCGAGCGTGCCGCCGGCGCAGCGCGTGGCGAGGGCCAGGGTCAGCAGCGGATCGGCCAGTCCACCGGCCAGCGCCGGGAGGTCGGGTCTCCGGCCGGCGGCGTGCTGTACATCGTGCAAGGCTGGGACGGGCGTTTCCTCGCCAGCGAGCGCGGCGAGGCGGTGATGGTGAGGTCGATCGCGCAGGCCGGCCTGTTCGACGATGCCGACGTGGCCCGCGCCGCTGCCGCGGAGCACTGCGGACGCGGCTACCGCCTGCTGGCCACGCGCCGCTAGCGCTGCTGCACACGCAAGTCTGTGCGCAAGGCCACGCCGGTGTTATCGTGAGGGCCCACGGCAAGCACTGCCGCCACCGGGCCCCACACCATGCATGAAGCCAGCGTTCTGAGGCCGCCGTACGCGGCGGTCGGCCAATCGTTGTCAGCGTTGTCTACGCCTGCGCTGCTGATCGAACTCGATGCCTTTGAAGCCAACCTGGCGCGCATGGCGGAGCTTGCCGAGCGCGCCGGCGTAGCGCTGCGCCCCCACGCCAAGGCGCACAAGTCCGTGGCGATCGCGCAGCGGCAGGTCGATGCGGGCGCGGTTGGCATCTGCTGCCAGAAGCTGTCCGAGGCGTATCCCTTTGCCGCGGCCGGGATCGGCAGCATCCACCTGAGCAATGAATTCGTCGGCGCCGACAAGGCCGCGATGGCGGCCGAACTGGCCCGCCACACGCGCCTGTCGATCTGCGTGGACGACGTGCGCCAGGTCAGCCAGGTCGGCGCCGCCGCGGCGCGCGCCGGCGTGCGCATTGCGGTATTGCCGGAGGTCGACGTGGGGCAGGGCCGCTGCGGCGTGGCCAGCGACGAGGCCTTGCTGGCGCTGATCGACGCGATCGACGCCGAAGCCGCACTGGATTTTGGCGGCCTGCAGGGCTATCACGGAGGCATCCAGCATATCGAGGCATGGGCACAGCGGCGCGAGGCCGCGCAGCGCGCGGCCGAGGCCACCGCCGGCTATTTGCGCGCGCTGGAGCGGCGCGGGCTGCGCTGCCCGGTGGTAACCGGCAGCGGCACCGGCACGGCAGAGTTCGACCTGGAGGGCGGCGTCTACACCGAAATCCAGCCGGGCTCGTACCTGTTTCTCGACGGCCATTACGGCTCGCTCGAATGGGAAGGCGCGCTGCGGCCGCTGCATGCCCTGTTCGTGGCATCGACCGTGATGAGCGCGGCGCGCGCCGGCGTGGCCGTGTGCGATGTGGGCCTGAAGTCGGTCGCGGTCGATTCCGGTCTGCCGCACGTGTGGCCGGGCGATGCCGATGGTGCGCTGGAGTACGTTGCCGCCAACGACGAGCACGGCGTGCTGACGGTGACCGGCGCCGACAGCCGCGACCTGCTGGGCGAGCGGCTGTGGCTGGTGCCGGGCCATTGCGATCCCACCGCCAACCTGCACGATGCCTATGCCTGCGTGCGCGGCGAGCGGGTGGAAGCGGTATGGGCCATCGAAGCGCGCGGGCTTAGCCGCTGACGCTCGCCTGGGCCGCCTGGCCCGCCTGGCCCGCTCAGCGCGCCGGCGCGTTGCCTTCGCGCAGCTGCTCAGCGCCCGCGCGCCGCTCGATCAACGCCACCGACAGTGCCGACACCAGCCCCGCAAAGGCCACGTAGGCGCAGATCTGCCACGGCTTGCCGCCTCCCGATTTGAGCAGCGCGGTGGCAATGATCGGCGTGATGCCCGAAGCAAAGATGCCCGAGAACTGGTAGACGAAGGAGATGCCGGTATAGCGCACGCGCGCATCGAACAACTCGCAGAACAGCGCGGCTTCGGGCCCGTACACCGCGGCGTAGAAGATGCCGAACGGCACCACGATCGACAGCCACAGCAGCATCATGCTCTGCCCGCTGTTCAGCATCAGCCAGAACGCCGGGAACGCCGACAGCGCCGTGATCAGCGAACCCCAGAAGTACACGCGCGTGCGGCCGATGCGGTCGGACAGGTGGCCGAAGAACGGGATGAAGAAACACATCGCGATCGCGGCGGCCATCACGCCCACCAGCGCTTCGGTGCGGCTGATGTTGACGGTCTGCGTCAGGTAGCTGATCGAGAACACGCCGAAGATATTGAAGAACACCCCGTCGATATAGCGCGCTCCCATGCCCTTGAGGATATTGCCCGGGTAGCGGCGCATCATGTCGACGAACGGGATACGCGTTTCCGCGTTGCGCTGCTTCACGCGGGCGAACTCCGGCGTCTCCTTCACGTTCAGGCGGATATACATGCCGACGAACACCATCCCCGCCGAGATCAGGAAGGCGATGCGCCAGCCCCATGACAGGAACTGCGCATCGGTCAGCGTCAGCGACAGCAGCGCCACCACGCCCGAGGCCAGGCACAGCCCGATCGCCAGCCCGATCTGCGGCAGCGAGGCATAGAAGCCGCGCCGCTCCGGCGGCGCGTACTCGTACGCCATCAGCACCGCGCCGCCCCATTCGCCACCCAGGCCGATGCCTTGCAGCACGCGCAGCAGCAACAGCAGGATCGGCGCCGCGATGCCGATGCTTTCGTAGGTAGGCACCAGCCCGATCAGGAAGGTCGACACGCCCATGATCATCAGCGTGATGACCAGCATGCTCTTGCGGCCGACCTTGTCGCCGAAGTGGCCGAAGATCACGCCGCCCAGCGGCCGCGTGAGAAAACCGACCGCAAAGGTGGTGTAGGCCAGCATGGTGGCGACCAGCGGGTCGTCGCCGGGAAAGTACAGCTTGTTGAAGACCAGGCCGGCGACCACGCCGTACAGGAAGAAGTCATACCATTCGATGGTGGCGCCGATTACCGACGCCAGCGCTACCTTGCGCACCGCCTGTTCATTGGGGCTTGTCATTGCTGTCTCCTCGGGTGGTGGGAGGCGTCCGCTCTAATCGTCATATTGGACGCCGCGTGCACTGCAGGATCGGCCTTTGTCGTTGTCAGCGCCTGGCCGTGGCGCTTGTCGAAAGGCTTCAGGCGACCGCCGCCACTGGCGCGCGCTCGGCGATTTCCGCCGACAGCGGCTCGCGCCGCGCATCCTCGCGGATAAAGTCGGCGGCACGCTCGGCCATCATCACCACTGGCACGTTGGTATTGCCCGACACCAGCGTCGGCATCACCGAGCAGTCGACCACGCGCAGCCCGCCCACGCCATGTACTCGCAGGCGCGCGTCGACCACGGCGAGCGGGTCGTGCGCGGGGCCCATCTTGGCGGTGCCCGACGGGTGGAAGATGGTGGCGCCGTACTCGCGGCAGAAGTGCAGGATTTCGTCGTCGGTCTGCACGGCAGCGCCGGGGCGGAATTCGCGCTGCATCAGCCCGCGCATCGGTTCGGCCTGCGCCACGCGGCGCGCGTAGCGGACCGCGGCGACGGTGCAGCGACGGTCCAGCTCGGCGGACAGGTAGTTGGGCTGCATCGAAGGCGCCTCGAACGGATCGGTGCTGCGGATGCGCACCGTGCCGCGCGATGCCGGCCGCAGCTGGCAGACCGAGTAGGTGCAGCCCGAGAACGGATGCACGTTGCCGCCGGCCATGTCCGCGGACAAGGTGGCGAAGTGAAACTGCGTATCGGGCGTGGCGCTTTCCGGCAGCGCACGGCAGAACATGGCGCCCTGGTTGATGCCGATCGCCAGCGGCCCCTTGCGCATCAGCAGCCATTCCAGCCCCATGCGCGCCTTGCCCGCCAGCGAGCGCAACTGGTCGTTGGTCGTGATGGGCTGCGCCACCTCGTAGATCAGGCGGATCTGCAGGTGGTCCTGCAGGTTCTCGCCGACGCCCGGCAGCGCCTGCACCACCGGCACGCCCATCTCCCGCAGCAGCGGTGCGGGGCCGATGCCGGACAGTTGCAGCAGCTGCGGCGACTGCAGCGCGCCGGCGCACAGGATCACCTCTCGGCGCGCCCGCAAAATATAGGGCTGGCCGTCCTTGACGTAGCGCACGCCCACGGCGCGCTTGCCCTCGAACAGCACCGCGGTGGTGTGGGCGTCGGTCTCGACGCGCAGGTTGGTGCGCGTGCGTGCCGGCCGCAGGTAGGCCACCGCGGTGGAGCAGCGCCAGCCGTTGCGCGTGGTGAGCTGGTAGTAGCCCGCGCCCTCCTGGTCGCCGTCGTTGAAATCGGTCTTGCGCGGCAGGCCCAGCGCCTGGCCGGCGTCGATGAAGGCATCCACCAGCGGGTGCCGGCGGTCGATCGAGGTGGCGTTCAGTGGCCCCGCGGTGCCGCGCGTCGGGCCGGCGCCGAGGTCGTTGTTCTCCAGCTTGCGGAAGTAGGGCAGGCAGGCGTCCCACTCCCAGCCCGCATTGCCCAGTTCGGCCCAGTGGTCGTAGTCCTGGCGCTGGCCGCGCACGTAGATCAGGCCGTTGATGGCGCTGCTGCCGCCCAGCGTGCGGCCGCGCGGCCAGTAGATGCGGCGGTTCAGCATGTTGGGGTCGGGATCGGTATAGAAGCCCCAGTTCACTTTCTTGTGGAACATGGTCTTGCCATAGCCGATCGGGATATGGATCCACGGGTAGCGGTCTGGCGGCCCGGCTTCGAGCAGGCAGACCGAATGGCGGCCGTCTTCGCTGAGCCGGTTGGCCAGCACGCAGCCGGCCGAGCCGGCACCTACCACGATGTAGTCAACGCTTTGCGACATCGTCGCTGTCTCCTTTTATGGCCGGCGCATGTCCCACAAGCTGTCCCGCGCTCCGGCATCGATCTATAATTTGAAACGTTCTGTTCCGGATTTTATTTTTCAAAAGTGGAATGGAAAGCCCAATCGCGAGGAGACGCCGGTTGTGAAACAGAACGTGTCAATCCCGTTTCAGAATCGCAGTGCAGCAGAGGCCGTCGGCGGCGCGCTGGCCACACCGATGGCCACTGACGCGGGCGCGGCTGGCGCCGGCGATGACGACGCCCGCAGCCTGCGCGCACTGACGGTGCTGTCCAGTCTTGCCCGCGCCCAGCATCCGCAGACCCTGTCGCAGCTGTCGCAGCGGCTGCACGTGCCCAAGGCCACGCTGATGCGGCTGCTGGCCGCGATGGAGCGCGCCGGCTTCGTGGTCAGGATGCCGGCAGAGCGCGGCTTCGTGCCCGGGCCCGGCGCCAGCGCGCTGGCGCTGCAGACGTTGCGCAGCCCGCAGGTGCTGCGCGAATGCCGCGCCATCCTGGCCCGGCTGGTGGCAAACCTGGGCGAGACCTGCAACCTCACTGCGCTGGACGGCGACCGCGTGCTGTACGTGGAGCGCGTCGAGACGCATGAACCGCTGCGGCTGCAGCTGTCGCCAGGTATCCACGTGCCGCTGCATTGCACCGCCAGTGGCAAGCTGTTCCTGGCGGCAATGAGCCGGCTGGAGCGGCGCCAGATGCTCGGACGCCTGGCGCTGACGCGCAATACGCCGCGCACCTTGTCGGACATGGCGTCGCTGGAGGCGGAGCTGGACCGGCTGGGCACGCGCGCGATCGGCGTCGACCATGAGGAATTCGTGCGCGGCATGTGCGCGGTGGCGGTGCCGGTACTGGAGCGGAGGCCGGAATCGGGGCCGGGATCAGGGCCGGGATCAGGGCCGGGATCAGGGCCGGAGTGGGGGCCGGTGCCGGGGTCGAAGGGGGCGCGGCGTCAGGTGGTAGCCGCCATCGCCTGCCATGCGCCGACGGCGCGCGTGTCGATGGATGCCTTGCTGAAGGCAGTGCCGATGCTGCAGGGCGCCGCCGACGAGATGGCGCGGGTGCTTTGCGCGCCGTAGCGCGAGGCACCTGTCCTGCCGGGGGAAGCGCTTACACTGGGAAGCTTCTCGCATCGCCCCGGCCCTCTGATTTGCCTCGTACCCGCTCCGTCAAGCTTGACCGGCTCCTCGCCGACATCGCCGCCTGCCGCGCCTGCGCCTTGCCGCACGAGCCCAGGCCGGTGGTGCAGGCCGGCGCCCGTGCGCGGCTGCTGATCGTCGGCCAGGCGCCCGGACGGCGCGTGCATGAAACCGGCATCCCCTGGAACGACCCATCCGGCGACCTGCTGCGCAGCTGGCTGCAGCTGACGCCGGAACAGTTCTATGACGCCGGCAAGGTGGCGATCGTGCCGATAGGGCTGTGCTATCCGGGCAAGGGTGTCAGCGGCGACCTGCCGCCGCGGCGCGAATGTGCGCCGCTGTGGCATGCGCCGCTGCTGGCGTCCATGCCGGACATCCGGTTGACCCTGCTGGTCGGCCGCCATGCACAGGCTTATTACCTCGGCAGCCGGGCCGGAGCGACGCTGGCCGATACCGTCGCCGCCTGCGCCGACTACCTGCCACGTTTCTTCCCGCTGCCGCATCCCAGCCCGCGCAACCGCTTCTGGCTGCGGCGCCATCCGTGGTTCGATACCGACGTGCTGCCGCTGCTGCGGCAACAGGTAGCGCAGGCGCTGTCTGGCTGATGCCGCTCAGTGGTCCCTCAGTGGTCCTTGTGCGGGAAGCGGATGTCGAACTCGGTAAATTCGTGTTCGACGGAACGGCAGCTGATGCCGGCGCCCCAGCTGGCCAGCACGTTCTGGCAGAACGCCAGCCCGATGCCGGTGCCGCGGTGCGCCGGGTAAGAAAAGAAGGGCTGGAACATGCGCGCCAGCACCTGCGGCGGCACTCCGGTCGCGGTGTCGCGGAAGGTGACGTGCACCGCGTCCGGCCGCACCTCGCAGCGAATCTGGATATCGCCCTTGCCGGCGCGCTTGATCGCTTCGAGCGCGTTTTTCAGCAGGTTGGTCATGACCAGCCCGAACAGCTGTGCGTTGCCGAGCACGCGCACCGGGCCGGGCAGATCGATCGTGACGATGTCGCGGCCCGGCTGCTCGAATGGAAACCGGGCAATGGTGTCGCGGATCACGCCACCCAGTTCGAACAGCTCGCGCGTGGCCCTTTCCGGGTTCTTGGAGTTGGCGACCAGCAGTTCGATGCTGTTGCTGATATGCGCGATGTCGGACTCCATGCGTGCCACCGCCTGCATCAGCCCCTCGCGGCGCGGCGCGTCCTGGTCCAGCGCTGCCGGCAGCCGCGCCTTGAGGCCGCCCGCGCTGATGCTCAGGCTGGTCAGCGGCGTACGCAGCTCATGCGCGACGGTGGCCAGCGCCGCCGCCATGCCGCGCCGCTTCTGCTCGATCAGCAGCTGGCGGTCGAGCTTGATCACCACCAGCACCGAGATCACGAAGCCGATGATCGGCAACTGCAGCAGCACCGGCTCCCACGGGATCCCGCCCATGGAATTGCCGGCCAGCACGAACAGCGCCACCGCCGCCGCCGCGCCGGACAGCAGCGAAATGGTCGCGAATGCCGTATTGAAGTGGTAGAGGATCACCACGGCGATGATGACCGACTCGGCCCAGGCCATCGACCCGCCGTTCTCCAGGTAGAGGAAGATGAAGGCGAATGGCATGCCCACCGTGATCGCAAACAGCGCGTATGGCGGCAGCCAGCGCCGGTGCGAGAACGCGCTGGCAAAGAGCAGCGGCACGAACAGCGCGGTGCAGACCAGGCGCAGCCACAGGTTCTCGTAGGGCTGCGGGAACACGTAGGACCAGATCAGGTAGTAGAGCGGATGCCCGATCACCCCCAGCGCGCCCACCATCTGGATCCGCCGCAGGCGGATAACGCTTTCCTCGTCGAGCAGGATGGCCCGCGCCGCGGTATCGAACACCGACTGCCAGGTCCGGCGGGCAAGGCCCGAAAGACCGGAAAGGCTGAACAAGCCGGTGCGGCGCTTGCGGCCTGTGTCGGCCAACTCTGCTTCCATCTCCAACGGCTACTCCTCGCGGGAGCTTGCGGCGAGCTCCTCTCTGGGATTGAGGGATTTGCGCCGGCTGCGGCGCGTGGATGACCATTCTTCCAGGCGCACCTCGTCGCGGATACTGGCGAGGACGCCGACCAGCCGGTCGATTTCACCGGCGCTAAGTTTCGCATGCAGGGTAAGTCGCATCAATGCCCGATTTTTGGGGGTTGCCGGCGAACAGAATACCGCGCCGAAGATGCCGCGCTGTTGCAGCGCGTTGCGCAGGACCATCACCTGCGGTTCGCTGCCGGCCTCCAGCCCGATGATCTGCTCGGAACCGTTGCTGATGTTGTACCCAAGCGCACTGATCGCTTCGCGGGTTTCGCGGGTGAGCGCATGGAGCCGTTCGCGCCGGTGGTCCGCCGCGGCGATGAAGTCGATGGCGGCCTCGAACCACGCGATCTCGTGGCGCAGCAGCCCCGAACTGAAAATGGCCGGCCGCGACTCGACCGCGAAGAAGTCCTTGAACCTGCTGGAGCAGGTGACAAAGCCCGCGCGCCCGGCAAAGGCCTTGGCCAGCGACGCGGTGCGGAAATGCACCCGTTCCGACAGCCCCAGCGCCGGCACCAGCCCGCCGCCCGACGGCCCGTGGGTGCCGAGCGAGTGCGACTCATCCACGACCAGCACAGAACCCGTCGCTTCCGCCACTGCGACATATTCCTCCAGCGGCGCCACGGCGCCGGTGGTGGAGTACACCGCGTCGACCATGATTACGCCGGGGCCGAAGCGCTCGGCCTGCCGGCGCGCATGGGCCACGTCGTTGTGGCGGATCGGCACGGCCTGCGCGCCGGCGGCGGTGATGCCTTCCCACAGCGAGGCGTGGCCGTTCATGTCGATATAGACCGGCACCCCAGGCCCGGCGATGCATTGCACCAGGCCGACGTTGGCGGCCCAGCCCGACTGGGCGATCAGCCCGTCCTCGGCCTGCATCAGGTTGGCCAGCTTGCGCTCGACGTGCCGTTGCGGCGTATCGCCGTACTGGAACACGGACGACATCAACAGCTCCGGCTGCTCGTCCAGCAGCGCGCGAGCCTGCGCCTCCAGCAGCGGCCGCTCGCCCAGCAGGCACAGGTAGTCGTTGCTGCTCAGGTGCAGCGCATCGGGTCCGGGTTTGCGCCCATGCAAGAGGTGGTCGCCGCCCCAGAGCTTGCCTAGCCGGGTATCGAAGTGCTCTGACATGCGTGCTGCGATCCACTGCGGCAGCGGTGGCGTGGCCATGCCGCGGGGGGAGCAGGGAGCAGAATGCGTCGGCTGGGGACGCTGGGCGGCGGAGAACATCGGTTTTCCTCTGGTCGGTAGGGCTGGTCGAAGGGGATCGCTGGCAGCATTGAGCATTGCCAGGGATCTGGGCATGGCAGGCAAGTCGGGGCGTCTGCACTAAGCGATCACTGTGCCAAGTCCTGGATGTCGATTGTGACCGGGCTTCCACCAGTTCAACGCTTGTTTGAGCGCGAAGGGCCACGCCGCGGATGCATTGTGGCGCGGCCCGTCGCTGATCAGTGCCTGATGAGGCATATATAGGCAACTGGAACGCCATTTGCCACCCTCCGCGTGGGCGGAAGCCGCCTAGGGTTTGTCCTGAACAGGGGCCGTAGCGGCTTGTTTTGATTGCGATTTCCCCCGGCGAGCGGAGCATCGGGCGCCCGATGCCCTCAACTTTCACCTTGACCTCCCGCGCCGGCCGCCGATAATACTGCAAACGTTTGCAACGGAGGCATGACATGGAAACATCGCTCGCGCGGCAGGGATCGCCGGTATGGCCGGCCCCGCGCCCCACGCTGATAGACGACGAGCATTCGGTGACCGGCATCGTCCAGGCCGCCATGGCGGATACCGACAACCCACGCCTGCGCTTCGTCATGGATGCGCTGGTCCGGCATCTGCACGGCTTCCTGCGCGAGGCGCGCCTGACCGACGAAGAGTTCGAATTCGCGCTGGGCTGGCTCGCCAGCCTTGGCCACGCGACGCACGCCACGCACAACGAGGTCGTGCTGGCGGCCGATGTGCTGGGTTTGTCGACGCTGGTGACGGTGATGAACAACAGCACCCGCGACGGCCGCACGCCCGGCGCCTTGCTGGGGCCGTTCTACCGCGCCAACGCGCCGCGCTATGCCTGCGGCGACTGCGTGGTGCAGGACGATGCGCCCGGCTTGCCGCTGCTGGTCAGCGGCACCGTGCGCGGCACCGACGGCACGCCGCTGGCCGGCGCGCTGGTCGAGGTGTGGCAGGCCTCGACGGTCGGCCTGTACGACAACCAGGACCCGACGCAGCCCGACCGCAACCTGCGCGGCTGCTTCCATACCGATGCCGACGGCGGCTACCGCTTCCGCACGGTGCGGCCGGCCGGCTACCCGGTACCGACCGATGGCCCGGTCGGCGCGCTGCTGGCCGCGCAACATCGCCATCCGTACCGGCCGGCGCATATCCATTTCATCGTCGCGGCAAAGGGCTACCGGACGCTGGTGACGCAGGTGTTTGCCGACGAGGCAGACAAGCTCGCCTCGGATGTCACCTTCGGCGTGCACCACCAACTGGTCGGCACGCTGCGGTTGCACGACCAGGGCCGCAGCCCGTGGGGCGACGTGCCGGCGCCGTTCTACACGCTGGACTTCGATTTCACGCTGGAGCCGGGGCAGCAGACCTTTCCCAAGCCGCCGATCGATTGAGCGCCAGCCGTTTTCCTTTCACGCAAATTCAACTCCGAACATGAGCCCATCCTCCCTTTCCGGCAAGGTTGCCGTGATCCTCGGCGGCACCGGCAGCATCGGCTTTGCCACCGGTGAAACGCTGGCCCGCCTTGGCGCGAGCATCGTCCTGACCGGACGCGACGCCGACAAGGCTGCCAGCGCAGCGGCCGCGCTGCCGGCCGGCAACCATCTTGCCGCCGTCGCGGAAGTCGCCGACAGCGCCTCGCTGCGCGCGCTGGCCGACGAAGTCATCTGCCATTACGGCCGTGTGGACATGCTGGTCAATACCGCCGGCTTTACGCGGGCGATTCCGCATGCCGACCTCGATGCGCTCGACGACGCGCTGATCGATGAACTCTTCGCCATCAACTGGCGCGGCCAGTTCGCCGCGATCCGCGCCTTCGCGCCGCACCTGCGCGCCAACGGCGAGGGGCTGGTGGTCAATGTCGGCTCCATCGCGGGGCGCAACGGGCAGGGCAGCAACGTGGCGTACTGCGCGGCCAAGGCCGGGCTCGACGTCATGGCGATGTCGCTGGGGCGCGCACTGGCGCCGCAGATCCGCGTGCTGAACGTCTCGCCCGGCGTGGTCGACAGCGCGTTCGTGCCCGGCCGCGACAGCGGCTTCAACGAGCGCGCCGCCAGGACGACGCCGCTGCAACGCATCGGCCAGGCGCAGGACGTGGCCGATGCCATCGCCGCGTGCGCGACCTCGCTGCGCTTTGCCACCGGCACCACCATCGTCGTCGACGGCGGCCGGCAGCTCGGCTAGGCCGGCGCCGCGCTCCGTTTTCTTTTGTTCCGAACCAACATTCACAACATTCACAACATTCACAACATTCGCAACGTTCGCTCATGCACGCACGCAAGACCATCATCACCTGCGCGGTGACCGGCAATATCGTCACCCCCGAGCAGCATCCCGGCCTGCCAGTCACGCCGGCGCAGATCGCCGACGCAGCGCTCGAAGCCGCCGAAGCCGGCGCCGCCGCGGCCCATATCCACGTGCGCGATCCCGAAACGGGCCGCCCGTCGATGGCGCTCGAGTACTACGCCGACGTCATCGACCGCATCCGCGCGCGGAACCGCACGCTGATCATCAACCTCACCACCGGTCCCGGTGGCCGCTTCGTGCCAAGCGAGGACGAGCCGCGCGTGGCGGCGCCGGGCACCACGCTGCTGCATCCGGGCAAGCGCGTCGAGCACATCACCGCGCTGCGTCCGGACGTGTGTTCGCTCGACCTCAATACCATGAATTCCGGCGGCGACGTGGTCATCAACACCCCCGCCAACGTGCGCAAGATGGCCGCCGCGATCCGCGCCGCCGGCGTCATGCCGGAGCTGGAGATCTTCGATTCGGGCGACCTGAACATGGCGCTCGATTTCATCCGCGACGGCGTGCTCGACGGGCCTGGCCTGTGGACCTTCGTGCTGGGCGTCAAGTACGGCTTCGCGCCCACGCCCGAGACGATCTTCTATGCGCGCAACATGCTCCCCGCCGGGGCGCACTGGTCTGCCTTCGGCATCGGCCGCGCCGAATTCCCGATCGTGGCGCAGGCATGGCTGGCCGGCGGCCACGTGCGCGTGGGCCTGGAAGACAACATCTACCTGGACAAGGGCGTGCTGGCCCCGAGCAATGCCGCGCTGGTCGCCAAGGCCCGCGACATCGTGCGCTCGCTTGGCGGCGAGATCGCGTCGCCGAGCGAGGCGCGCCGCACGCTGGGGCTGCGCGAAGCCTGAGTCCCGCCAACCGAATTGCCGATTCCTGAAAGGACAAACCTTATGAACACGATCCGCGTGAACCAGAAAGCCGCCGACATCGAGGCGCTGAAGCTCGAACTGCTCGGCGTGCCGCGCCCGCATGCCGCTGCGGACCAATGCATCATCGAAGTCGCCAGTGCCGGGGTCAATCCTAGCGACGTGAAGGCTACGCTGGGCCTGATGCCGCATGCGGTGTGGCCGCGCACGCCCGGCCGCGACTATGCCGGCCTGGTGATCGACGGGCCCACCGCGCTGCTGGGGCTGCAGGTGTGGGGCAGCGGCGGCGAGCTGGGCATCCGCCGCGACGGCACGCATGGCAAGTACCTGCGTATCCAGGCCAGCGCGGTGCGCGCCAAGCCGGCCTCGGTGTCGCTGCTGGAGGCCGGCGCCGTGGGCGTGCCGTTCATCACCGCCTATGAAGGCCTGCGCCGCGCCGGCATGCCGCAGGCCGGCAGCACCGTGCTGGTCTGCGGAGGCAACGGCAAGGTCGGGCAGGCCACCATCCAGATTGCCACGGCGCTGGGCGCGCGCGTCTTTGCCGTCGAGCGCACGGCAGAGCCTTACCGCGGCCACGCCAGCGGCGCGGTGCGCATGATCGACGCCAGCCGCGAAGCGATCGCAGAAGTGGTGCGCGATGAGACCGGCGGCCATGGCGCCGACATTGTCTACAACACCGTCGGCAGCCCGTACTTCGAGCAAGCCAACCAGGCGATGGCCATCGGCGCGGCGCAGATCTTTATCTCGACCATCGAGAAGCCGGTGCCGTTCGACATCTTCGCCTTCTACCGCGGCCAGCATACGTACGTCGGCGTCGACACGCTGGCGCTGGACAGCGGCGCCTGCGCGCAAATCCTGGACCAGCTCGCGCCGATGTTCGCCTCGGGCGCGCTGCGGCCGTTCCCGGTGCTGTCCGGCTACACCTATACGCTGGCCAATGCCAAGGACGCGTATCGCGCGGTCCTGCAAGGCGCCACCGAGCGCGTGGTGCTCAAGCCATGAACACAACCCGGTTTGCCCAGGCGCCGGCGTATTTCCCGCCCCACCACGACGGCATGCATTGCCTGCGGCTGCAGGGGCACGAGGCCGGGCCGTCCGAGGCACTGTGGCTCGGGGTCTCGGTGCTGCTGCCCGGCGGCCATACCGCGCTGGACGCCTCGCCGGTGGAAAAGCACTACGTCGTGCTCGAAGGCGAAGTCCGCGTGCGCACGCCGGACGAGGCCGTCACGCTGGGGCAGTACGACTCGGTGCGGCTTGCGCCGGGCGAGGCGCGTCAGGTGTCCAATCCTGGCAACCGGCCCGCCTTGCTGCTGCTGGCGATGCCGTATCCGAAGGCCTGATTGCCTGGGCTTGAATGCAAACGATTGCAATGCAGAATTACACGGCCCTGACCACAAATGTGACTACAAAAAGACTGACCATAACCACAGGGGTAGACCAATGACATCCGTTCCGAAACGCAGCCGCTTGCTGCTGCTGGCCGTGGGCGCGGCTTGCAGCGGCCACGCCGGCGCGCAGTCGTCCGTGACGCTGTACGGGCGCCTGAACACCGCGCTGGAGTATTCCTATGCCAATACGGCGACCGACGGCACGCGCCTTGGCGGCGTCGGCCGCCTGACCAACAACCGTTCCGTGTTCGGCATGCGCGGCGAGGAAGGGTTGGGCGGCAGCCTCAAGGCGATCTGGCAGATCGAGAGCAACGTCTCGCTTGACACCGGCCAGGGCCAGATCGCGGGGCGCAACTCGCGCATCGGGTTGCAGGGCAACGCCGGCACGCTGTTCATGGGGCACTGGCAGACGCCTTATACCGAGGCGACTTCGACCTACGACCCGTATTACCCGACCACGGCGGGCTATATGGCGCTGATCGGCAACGGCTCTACGTCGAGTTCGGACAACGTGCAGGACACCAGCGCATTCGACCGCCGGCAGAAGAACATCATCGTCTACAAGACGCCATCGCTGGCGGGCTTCAGCGGTGCGGCCGCGTGGGGCGTCAACGAGGAAAAGACCACGGTGCCGCGCAACCCGGGGCTGTACTCGTTCTCCGCCGCCTACGACAACGGTCCGCTCAACGTGGTGCTGGCCTATGAAATCCACCAGCATTACCAGACCGCGGGCCGCAACGACGATGCGATGAAGGCCGGCGTTTCCTACAAGTTCCCGAGCACCACCGTCGCGCTGCTCTATGAACGGCTGCACTACCGCACCGCCACCGGCGACCTGACGCGCAACGGCTACTACGCGTCAGTGGTGCAGAAGCTGGGGCCGGGCAGCGTGCGGGTCGGCTTCGGCCTAGCCAGCAACGGCGCCGGCAACGCCACCGAGACCGTCGGCTTCTTCCGCAGCGGCGCGGAGACGGGCGCGACACAGGTCACGGTGGGCTACGACTACCCGCTATCCAAGCGCACGGCGCTGTATGCCTACTACAGCCGCATCAACAACAAGCGCAACGCGATCTATGACTTTGCCATCAACGAGTTGGGCGTGAGCGCGGGCGCCGACCCGCAGACCTTCGCGCTCGGCATGCGGCATTTCTTCTGAGGCGCGGCACACGCGTCCCGACCGGCAGTGAGGAGACAAAGAATGATTCGATCCATCCAGGGCGCCGCGCTGGCGCTGACTTCGTCGTTGATGCTGGCGGCTGCCCCCGCCGCCTCCGCCGCCAGTATGCAATCCCAGTACCCCAGCAAGCCGATCCGGCTGGTGGTGCCGTTCTCGGCCGGCAGCGCCACCGATATCCTGGCGCGGATCCTCGGCAGCAAGATGGCCGAAGGCGGCAGCTACCAGGTGATCGTCGACAACCGGCCCGGCGCGGGCGGCACCGTCGGCGCCACCGGCGTGGCCAAGGCGGCGCCGGACGGCTACACGCTGATCCTGGTATCGGTCGGGCACGCGATCAACGCCACGCTGTATCCCAGGCTCGGCTATGACACGGTGAAGGATTTCGCACCGGTCTCGCTGGTGGCCAGCGTGCCCAACGTGCTGGTGGTCAATGCGGCCAGCAAGTACAAATCGGTGCGCGATGTGGTGGCGGCGGCCAAAGCCATGCCGGGCGCACTGAACTTTGACTCCGCGGGCTCCGGAAGCTCCACGCACCTCAGCGGCGAGATGTTCAAGATGCAGGCCGGCATCGACATTACGCATATCCCGTACAAGGGCACGGGCGAAGCGCTTACCGACGTCATGGCCGGCCGCGGCGACATGATGTTCGCGCCCACCGTCTCGGCCATGCCGTTCGTCAGGCAAGGCAAGCTGCGCGCCCTGGCGGTGACCACAGCCAGGCGGGCCAGCGCGCTGCCGGATATCCCGACCGTCGCGGAGTCGGGCTTTCCGGCCTATGCCTTCGATTCGTGGTTCGGCATCCTCGCCCCCGCCGGAACGCCGCGCGAGATCGTCGACGCCCTCAACGCCGAGATCGGCAAGGCGCTGTCATCCCCCGACGTGCGCGAGCGCCTGGCCGCGCAGGGCGCCGAGCCGCGGCGTTCATCACCGCAGGAGTTTGCCGCGCATATCCAGGCGGAAATCGGCAAGCTGGCGCCGGTGGTGCGGCAGTCCGGCGTCAGGGCCGGAGAGTAGGGCTGGGCATCGCCGTGGCACAAGCGTGCCGATCGGATGCTCCCCTGCCGCAGGCGGGAGGGAGTTTGGAGAGGGCTGGCATGTCTACGAAGTGAAGCGCTGTACGTCGTGGAGGCTCCTGCCCTCTCCCCCGGCCCCTCTCCCGCGCGCGGGAGAGGGGAGCAAACAAGCGGCTCGAACAAGCTGTTGGGTTCACCAGCGATAGCGCCAAGCGAGCGCAGCGACGCGTTCCGTGCCCGAGTCCATGACCTGAGATACTGCCGGCGCGCAGCGCAGCCGCGTGCGTTCCTACGTTGACATCAGCAGCAGGGGCCACGCACAACTCTGGGCTCGTTCAATCACCGCGTCAATCCCAGCCAGGGTGGCGCACCACGGCGGCAGGCAGCCCTGCTCTGCGACGAAGCGCAGCCCCATACGAAAGCCACAGCCCACTACGATAAAAGTGGCCGCCCGCCCAGGGCAGTCAACGCGCTTTCTGGTGACTCTTTGTCGCTCGGACAAAGAGTTACCCGCCCTTTAGGGCGGAACCGGGCGCATCAAATATCCGCCAGATGTCCAGCCGCGGCCACGTTGGGATGACGGCAGACACTTCCTCGAAGTGAAGCGCTGGACTTCATTGAGGCCCCGGCCCCAATCCCCGGGCCAATGCACCTTAAAATGTCGTATCCAGCCATTCCCGGGCCACCGCCCACTTCCTTCCGTCATGTCCGAGCGCAAGCGCCTTACCCTGAAAGACCTGGCCGCCGAGATCGACGTGCACTACTCGACGGTCTCGCGTGTCATGAACCCGGCCACGCGGCACCTGGTGGCGCAGGACGTCGCTGCGCGCATCCTGGAGGTGGCCGAGGCGCGCGGCTTCCGCCCCAACCGCATTGCAGCGGGCTTGCGCACGCAGCGCTCCGGGCTGGTGGGCGTGGTGCTGCCCGATATCGCCAACCCGGTGTTCCCGCCGATCCTGGCGGGGATCGAGTCGGTGCTGGCGCAGCAGGGCTACGTGCCCATCGTCGTCAACGCCGGCACCGACAAGAGCCGGCAGCGCTTCATCATCGACCAGATGATCGGCCGGCAGGTCGAAGGGCTGGTGCTGGCGACGGCGGAGCGCGAGGACGCGGTGCTGGACTACTGCATCCGGCAGCATATCCCCGTCGTCACGGTCAACCGCGGCGAAGAGACCGGACGGGTCTCGTGCGTGGTCAGCGACAACCTGCTGGCGATGCGGCTGACCGTAGACCACCTGGTCGGCCTGGGCCATCGCCATATCGGCCACATCGCCGGGCCGGCCGCGCTGTCCACCGGCTTCCTGCGGCGCGAGGGCTTTGTCCAGGCGGTCAGGCGGCACCGCCTGCGCCGCGACGCCTGGCATGTGATCGAGGCTGCCAGCTATTCGCGCGAGGCCGGCAAGCTGGCGTGCGCGCAACTGCTGGAAGCCTATCCGGCGGTCACGGCCATCGCCGCGGGCAACGACCTGGTGGCGATGGGCTGCTACGACCTGCTGCGCGCACGCGGACTGGATTGCCCCGCCGACATCTCGGTAGTGGGCCACAACGACATGCCATTTGCCGATGCGCTGACCCCGCCGCTGACTACGGTGCGCATCGCCGTCCACGAAATGGGCGAAGAGGCGGCGCGGCTGCTGCTCCGGCAGATCGACAAGCCGGGATCCGATGCCGTCACGGTGCAGCTGACGCCGCAGCTGATCGTGCGCGGGTCTACTGCCGCGCCGCGCGGCGACGCGTCATAGCCGGAGAGGGCGGCAGCGCTAGCGTGCCGCCGCCACCAGCGCGGCCAGGAAAGCCTGCCGCAGCGGCGTCTGCTCGGCGTCGCGGTGCCGCAGCACGCCCACCGTGCCTTCGCGCCGGTACGGCAGCGGCAATGGCACCACCTGCCCCAGGGCGCGGAAGAACTCGGTCATCCTCCCCGACATTACCGCCAGCAATTCGCTTTGCTGCAGCAACGCCACGTTCGCCAGCACCGTGGCGCTCTCGATGCGCACCGTCGGCGCCGGTTCACCCGCCAGCGCCAGTTCGTAGTCCAGCTCGCGCCGGATCTGGCTGGTGGCGGGCGGGCCGATCCATGTATAAGCGCGCGTCTCGTCCCAGCGCAGCTTGCGCCGGCGCGCCAGCGGATGTGCCGGGCCGGCAATGACGCGGATGCTCTCTGGATAGAGCAGGTCGCAGCGCAGCGGCGCGTCGATACCCTGCACCTCGGTGCGCCCGACCACGAAATCCAGCCGCCCTTCGCGCAGAGCCGGCAGCATGTCTTCCACGGTGCCCTCGGAAAGCGTCAGATGCGCCTCGGGAAACGCCTCGCGAAAGTGCCGGATCGCCGCAGGGAGCAGGTCGACCGCCACCGTGGGAGTTGCGCCGATCGCCAGCTGCCCGGCTGCGCCGTCCGCCATCACGCGGATGGTGGCCTGGGTGCGTTCGATCTCGCTGAGGATGGTGCGCGCGTGGACCACCAGCGCTTCGCAGAAGCGCGTCGGCACCAGGCCGCGTGAATGCCGCTCGAACAGTGCGACGCCGAGCTCGCTTTCCAGCTCGGCCAGCCAGCGCGACAGTGCCGGCTGCGTCATGCTGAGCCGTTGCGCGGTATGGCTGACGTTGCGGGTTTCGTAGAGCGCCACCAGTACATGCAGTTGCCGGATGCGCAGCCGCTGGCTCCAGTCCATGGTGTTTTCGGTATGCCAATGATGTTATAGCAGCCGCCATTTTAATCATTTCCATGTCATCGTGGCCGGTGCCATACTTTTCGCACGTGGCGCCATGTCGCCCTGACAGCGTCCCCGATCGCCCCCTGAGTTGCCCCACATGTCCGACCCGACACCGCTTTCTCGCCCTAATTTCCTGCTCTTCATCACCGACCAGCACCGCGCCGACCACCTCGGCATTTATGGCAACGATGTCGTGCGCACGCCCAATATCGACCGACTGGGAGGCTGGGTGGCGCAGCGCTGCTACGTAGCCTCGCCGATCTGCATGCCCAACCGCTCGTCGCTGATGACCGGGCGCATGCCGTCGGCCCATGGTGCGCGCCATAACGGCATTCCGCTGCCGCTGTCGCAGGTCACCTTCGTCGAGCGGCTGCGCGAGGCGGGCTACCGCACCGGACTGGTCGGCAAGTCGCACCTGCAGAACATGACGGGGCTGCCGCCGGTGTGGCCGCGCCCGCAGGATCCGCGCACCGATGGCGAGGCGCGCCGGCCCGAGGCTGGCCGCTTCGACCAGGAATGGGCGCCGGCGTGGCGCGATGACGCGGGCTTCGACATGTCGCTGCCGTTCTATGGCTTCGGCGATGTGCAGCTGGTCATCGATCATGGCGACACAGCCGGCGGCCATTACCGCCGCTGGCTTGAACTGCACCACCCGGAAGTGGCTGCGCTGTGCGGGCAGCAGCACGCCATCCCGACGCCGGAATACGCGCTCTGCGCCGCACGGCAGGCGTGGCGCACACGCGTGCCGGAGACTTTGTCGACCACCGCCTGGATCGGCGACCGCACCATCGACCTGCTGGAGCAATACGCCGGGGCCGACGCGCCGTTCATGATCCAGTGCTCGTTTCCCGATCCGCACCACCCGTTCACGCCGCCCGGCCGCTACTGGGGCATGTACCGGCCCGAGGACATGGCGTTGCCCGCGTCGTTTCATGACGATCCCGCGCTGGCCCCGCCTCACCTCAAATGGATGCACGCACAGCGCGATGGCGGTCGCGCGGTCAAGCACACGCCGGCGATGTTCGCCTGCACCGAGCGCGAGGCGCGCGAGGCACTGGCGCTGAACTATGGCTCGATCGCGCATATCGACGACACCATCGGCCGTGTGATGGCCCGGCTGGCGGCCCTGGGGCTGGACCGCAATACCGTGGTGCTGTTCACCAGCGACCACGGCGATTTCTTCGGCGACCACCAGTTGCTGTGGAAGGGGCCGCTGCACTACCAGGGCCTGATCCGCACACCGCTGCTGTGGTCCGAGCCGGCCTCGCGGGCCGCGGACACTGCACCGGCCGTGCGCAGCCAGGTGTTGTGTTCCACCATCGACATCGCCCCGACCATCCTGGCGCGCGCCGGCTGCCTGCCCTACAACGGCATGCAAGGCTTGTCGCTGCTGCAGGCCATGGCGGGCGAGGCGCTGCCGCGCGAGGCTGTGCTGGTCGAAGAGGAAAACCAGCGCACGCTCTTCGATTTCCCGATGCGCACCCGCATGCGCACGCTGCAAACCGCACGCTATCGGCTCAGCCTCTATGAAGGCGCGGACTGGGGCGAACTGTACGACCTGGAGAGCGACCCGACCGAATCGCACAACCTGTGGCACGAACCCGCGCTGGCGGGCGTACGCCAGGAATTGCTGCACCAGCTGGTGCTGACGATGATCGGGCATAGCGACGCCAGCCCGAACCCAACCGCACTGGCCTGACGCATCCAGGCCAGCTGGCCGGCTGCCAGGACAGCCACATCGATAACGAGAGAAACGGAGACAACGCATGACTCGCCCCATGGCTACCCGGCCCATTGGTTTCCCCACCGCTTCGTGTCGCCCCCGGCGCGGCTGGCTGGCCGCCGTTGCCGGCCTCGCATTGCTGGCCGTCTTGCCCGCGCGCGCGCAAGACGCCTACCCGTCGCGGCCGGTCCGCATCATCGTCAATTTCCCGGCCGGCGGGCCGCTCGATACCGTGGCCCGGCTGGTGGCCGAGCGTGCGGGCCGCGACCTGAAGCAGCCGGTGGTGGTGGAAAACCGCGCTGGTGCCGGCGGCAACGTCGGTGCCGAGACCGCGGCGCGCGCCACCCCTGACGGCTACACGCTGCTGATGTCGACCGATACGCTGGTGACGGTCAACCCGTTCGCCTACCGCAAGATGTCGTTCGACCCGGTGCGCGACCTGCAGCCGGTGGGCTTGGCCGGCACCTTCAACCAGGTTCTGGTGACGCACCCGGCCATCAAGGTCGCGAGCCTCGACAAATTTCTGGCCATGGCGAAGACACAGGACTTGTCGTATGCCTCGGCGGGAATCGCGTCGCCGGGGCATATCGCCTTCGAGATGCTGAAGGCGCGCACGAAAATCCAGGGCACGCACGTTCCTTACAAGGGAAACGCCCCGGCGCTCAGCGACGTGCTGGCGGGGCAGGTGCCGGCTGGCTTCCTGGCGACGCCGACCGCGGTGCAGTACATCCGCAGCGGTAAGCTGGTGCCGCTGGCGGTATCGGGGCTGCGGCGCGATCCTTTGCTGCCCGACGTGCCCACCGTGGCGGAGACCGGCGTATCCGGCTTCGACGCCGAGTTCGCTTTCGTAATGCTGGTGCCGTCCGGCACGCCCGCGCCGATCCGCGCGCGCTGGGAACAGGAGCTGAAGACGATCTTCGCGGATGAGGGATTTCAGAAGAAGCTGCTGGCGCAAGGTGTCAGGCCACAGGCCACAGACGGCACCCAGGCCACGGCGTGGCTGGCGGCAGGCAGCAAGCGCTGGGGCGAGTTGATCCGCAAGCTGGGGGTGTCGCTGGATTGATCGGAAGCCCGCCGGGTATTCTGGCAGGCACATGCCGCACAGGTGAAAGCGCGCGCCTGGTAATTCTGGGAGCGCCCGTTGCAGGATGTCGCCCCAGGGGCCGCATTGCGGGCGCCCGGTGCTCTGGAATGGGATTTGCTATAGCCATGCAGGACACGTCGCGACAGAACCCCGCATGCCCCGTGTCGCCGCGCGCCGCCTTCGCGTTGATTCGCGAGAGCATTAACTCCTGGATCGACGACTATGCCCCGAGCATGGGCGCGGCGCTGGCGTACTACACCGTCTTCTCGATTGCCCCATTGCTGATGATCGTCATCACCGTGGCGGGTGTGATATTCGGCGCGGAAGCGGCGCGCGGCGAGGTGGTCAGCGAGTTGAACGGGCTGATCGGCGCGGAAGGGGCGGAGGTGGTCGAAGGGATGCTGGTGGCGGTCAGCGAGCCGGCGGCCAGTACGATCACCGCCATCTTCGGCGTGGTGGCGTTGCTGGTCGGCGCGACCACGGTGTTTGCCGAGCTGCAGTCAAGCAGGCATTGCGGAACCGCCTGCGGGAACTGGCGCAGGCGCCGGTGGTGTCTGCTCCGAGGCGGGGCATCATTCAGGCGATACCCGCGACCTGATCAAGTTCGGCGTGAGCTACGTCGAAGCTTACCTGCACCGGACGCACTGAGGCGCTGCATCGCGGGGCTGGCGCCGCATCAGATGGCCAGCACCGGCGTGGTTTCGCCCAATACCACCACGCGGTTGCGGCCGTCGCGCTTGGCCAGGTAGAGCGCCTGGTCCCCGCCATGCAGGAAGGCACGCAGGTCCGCGAACGGCGGGGCGTCCCCGTCTCTGGCCGAACTGGTGGCAACGCCGATGCTGACCGTGACAGCGCCAAGCGGGCTGTCCGTGTTCGGGATCTCCAGTGACTGCACCGCATGGCGAATGGCCTCGGCGACCCTGGCGGCGCCGGCTGCAGGCGTGCCGGGCAGCAGGATCGCGAATTCCTCGCCGCCGTAGCGGCCGGCATAGTCGCCCGGCCGGCGGATCTGTTTCTGGATGCTGTCGCCGACCGCGGCCAGCGCATCGTCGCCGGCAAGGTGGCCGTAGCGGTCGTTGAACTGCTTGAAGTGGTCGACATCGACCATCAGCAGCGACAGCGGCTGGCCGTCGCGGCGAGAGCGCCGCCATTCCTTGTCGGCGGCGTCGTCCAGCGCGCGCCGGCTGCCCAGGCCGGTCAGGCCATCGGTATTCACCATCAGCCGAAGGTGCGCTTCCATGTCGAGGCGGCGGCGCCACTGGCGCGACAGCAGCACCGCCAGCGCCACGATCAGCGCATCGACCACGGCGATCAGGCCGGCAAACCACCATGCGCGCTTGTACCAGGGGGCCAGCACGTCGTGGACCGAGCGCCCGACCACCACCATGAGCGGGAAGTCGGGCAGGCGCCGGTAGCTGTACAGCCGCCGCACGCCGTCGACCGCGGCGACGCCGATAAAGCTGCCTTCGGTGCCCCGCAGCAGCGGCGCGAAGGAAGGGCTGGCCGAGATATTGCGACCCACCGACGAATCATCGTATGGGCGGCGCATGATGATGGTTCCGTCGGTGCGCAGCAGCGTCAGCGTACCGCCGGAGCCGAGACTGACGCCGTTGAACAGCTTGCGAAAGTAGTTCAGGCGCAGGGTGCCGACGACGATGCCGCGGAAGGCGCCATCAGGCCCCGACACCCGGCGGCTCAGGCCGATGGACTTGTTCTCCGGAGTGAGCCGTGGCTGGAACGGCTGGCTAAGGAAGATGCCGGCGTTGGCGTTGTGCACGTGGGCCTGGAAATAATCGCGGTCCGCAAGGTTCACGGCGCGGGGCGGCCACTTGTGCGAATCGAGCACGAGCTTGCCGCTGGCATCGGTGGCCAGCAGCGACCCCATGTCCTCGGCGTTGATCGAACGGTCGAACAGCACGCGCTGGCGCAGGGCGGTCGGCAGCTGCATCACTTCCGGGTCCTGCATGGCATCGGCGACCCCGGCGATGGCGAACTGGTAGAGATGCAGGTTGCGCGAGATGCTGCGCTCCAGCGTGAGCGCCAGGTTGGCCGAGGCTTCGCTGGCGCTGGCCTGGGCGTCGCTTCGCATCTGGGCCAGTGCGGCGGCGCCCAGGCCGGCGATGGCAACCGCCAGGGCAATGGTCGCCGGGACGATCATCGCGGCGGGGTTCAGGCGTACGCGCAGGCGTCGTCTTGCAAGGTCGATCATGGAGGCAGGCGCTGCCGGTGCATTTTTTGCAGCATTGTAGTGCCTGCGGGTACCTCGATTGAACCGTGGGAAAAATGTCACAACTGAGTTTAACGGCCTGCACATCGCCCGGTGCGTGCCCGACCCGGTTTCAAGTCACCAGATCGCCACTTGCGAAGGGCGCCGGCTCGCACGCTGGCGGCGCAGCGCCGGGCCGGCGCAGCGGACTGTCGGGCATGTTGACCAGGTAGTGCGCCTCGCGCCTGAGCTGCGCGGCAAAGCTGGCGACGACGGGGGGCATCGGCGAATCCGCGCGGTAGATCAGGCACACGGTGTGGCTCGGCAGGACGTCCTCGATCGGCAGGACTGCCAATCCGGCCGGGGCCCGCGCCGGGTACATCAGCTGGCGCGCCACCATGCACAGGAGCTTCCGGTCCTGCAGCAGCGCCTGGATCATGCCAAAGGTATCGCAGCGCGCCGCCACGCGCGGCAGCGGCAGGCTGCGCGCCCGGAAGGCATCCATGATGGCCGCGCCCGGCCCGTGCATGCCGGCGGTCGTCAGGATCCATTCGGATCCCACCAGCTCGCGCAGCGAGCGCGCATGGCGCAGCGGATGCTCCTGGTGCGCCACCACCACCGAGTCGTTGTTGTAGAGCGGCTCGCAGATAAAGTCGTTGTCGGTGCCTTCGTCGGGAACCGGGCTCACCGCCATGTCGATCAGGCCCGCGCGCAAATCCTGCTGGTGCATCGCATACCGGCCGCTGTCGATGCAGACCTCGACCTCCGGGTGCTGTCGCCGGAAGCGGTTCAGCGCCGCGGGCACGAGCAGGTGAGCCGGTCCGCCCGTGACGCCGAGGCGGACCGTGCCGGTGCGGGCGCCCAGCATCTGTGTCATCTCTTCAGTGGCCCGGCGGGCCTCGGCCGCGATCAGGCGTGCGCGGCGCAGGAACGCCTCGCCGTAGTTCGACAGCACGACGCCGCGCGTGGTGCGCGTGAGCAGCGGCACATGCAGTTCGTCTTCGAGTTGCCGGATGCTCTTGGTGAGCGCGGGCGCCGACACGTCGCGCGTCCTGGCCGCGGCACGGATGCTGCCGCCTTCCGCCACCGCAATGAAGTCCTGGATCTGACTGAGCCGCATGGCAGGCGCTCCGGTGGCGGCGTCAGTCCAGCGTGACCCCCGTGTCGGCGGTCAGCTTCAGCACCACCGGCAGGTAGGCCGTGTAGGCGCTGAGCGCCTCGGGCGGGGTGTTGCCGATAGGCTCGGCGCCCATGTCCTCGATGCGCTTGGAGAAGGCCGGGCTCTTCACCAGCGCGCTGACCTCGCGCCCCAGGCGGTCGATGATGGGCTGGGGCGTCCTGGCCGGCGCCATCAGCGTGATCGGCCCGGTCAGCCGGTAGGCCTCGTCGGGATAGCCGGCCTCGGCAAAGGTGGGCACGTCGGGCAGCGACCTGGCGCGGCGCGGTCCGGTCACGGCCAGCGGCCGCAGCTTGCCGCCTGCAAAGTGCTGCTGCAGCGCGGTGACCGAGCCCACCGTGACGTTGACCTGGCCGGCCAGCAGGTCGGTCACCATCGGCCCCTCGCCGCGGTAGGGCACGTGCAGGATGTCGACACCATATTTCTTGGCCAGGTAGGTCTGGATGGTATGCGGCTGGGTGCCCGGTCCCCAGGAGCCCATGCGCACCTTGCCGGGTTCCTTCTTCGCATAGTCGATCAGTTCGGCCACGGTCTTGACCGGGAGGGAAGCATTGACCGCCAGCACGGTGCGCGCGGTGGCGATGTCGGAAATCGGGCGCAGGTCGGTGCGCGGATCGTAGGGCAGCTTCTTGTACAGCGCCAGGTTGGCCGTGATGGGGCCGGGGATGGTCAGCAGCAGGGTGTAGCCGTCAGGCGCCGCCTTGGCCGCCTGGTCGGTGCCGATAATGCCGCCCGCGCCGCCCTTGTTCTCGACCACGATGGTCTGGCCCAGCTGCTTGCCGAGACCTTCCGCCAGCGCGCGCGCCAGCGTGTCGGTCAGGCCGCCTGCCGGGTACGCCACCACTAGCCGCACGGGCTTGGTCGGGTAAGCCCCCTCGGCGCTTGCGCCAAACGGCAGCAGGCACAGGGCTGCGGCTGTGATCAGCACGGCACGCCGCCGGCGGGCCAGAGTGCGGTTCTTCATGGCTTTTGTCTCCTGTTCGAATCTATGTCCGAGGCTGGGAGAACCTTATTGGGGCCGCGGCGAGGGGTCAACACGATGATCTATATTTCCAATATTTGGAAATTGATTCCGCTTTTTGACACTGGATGGCGCGCTGTCCAGACTGGGTAAAGAGGAAAACGCCATGAACCTGCCAGTCGAACAATTCATCGCCGAGCGCCGCCGCGAGGATCCGTCCTTCGGCGGCCTGCTGGCCAAGGGCTTTGCCCTGCTGCGCTGCTTTATCGACGAGCCGCGCCCGCTCGGCAACGGCGAGCTGGCGCAGCGGCTGCAGCTGCCGCGCGCCACCGTCTCGCGCATCTGCCGCACGCTGTTCGAGCTGGGCTACCTTGACTGGGATCCCAAGCTCGACAAGTACTTCGTCAGCGCCCAGGTGCTGGCGCTCGGCTATCCGTACCTGGCCGGGCTGCAGGTGCGCCACGTGGCCCGGCCGCTGATGCAGGCGCTGGCGGACCGCATCGAGGGCGCTGCGTCGATGGGCGTGGCGCACCGGCTCGACGTGACCTACCTGCAGTCCTGCACCCACAACGAGGGCACGCCGGCGCGGCCGGGCACCGGCGCCGTGCGCTCGGTGCTCAGCACGGCCATGGGCCGGGCTTACCTGTGCACGTTGTCGAAGGCGCAGTTCGAAAGCCTGATGGTGGCCGCCCGCGAGGAACGGCCCGAGGAATACGCGGCGTTCTACGACACGCTGTGCCACAACGTGGCGCATTACCCCAAGCGCGGCTTCGCGCTCAACGAGGGCGACGCCGGCATCGGCGTGTACGGCGTGGGCGTCTATTCGCGCATCAAGTACCTGAACCGCCCGCTGCTGTTCAACTGCGCCGTGCCCGGCTCGCAGGTGAAGCGCGGGATGATGGAAAAAAAGGTGGCGCCGCTGCTGATGGAGATGGTCCGCGCCATCGAGGCCGCCACCGGCCTGCGGCAATAGCCGGCCAGGAATAGCTGGCCAGAAATAGCCGGCCACGCCCGATCGAAACGAACCAGAAAACAAGACCTGGAGACTGCCACATGGTTGACCTGAATTCCCTGCTGTACCCGCGTTCGATCGCGGTGGTCGGTGCTTCCACCCAGCCAGACAAGGTGGGCGGCATGCCGATCCGGTTGCTGCGCGAGCTGGGCTACGCGGGACGCGTCTATCCGGTCAACCCGTCCGCTGCCGAGGTGCAGGGCCTGCGCGCCTATGGCTCGCTGGCGGACATCGGCGAGCCCGTCGACCTGGCGATCGTGGCAGTGCCCGCCAGCGCCAGCCAGGACGTGATGGCGCAGCTGGCCGGCAACGGCACGCGCGCGGCGGTGGTCTTCACTTCCGGCTTCGCGGAAGCCGGGGAGGGCGGCGTGCGCATGCAGGACATGCTGGCCCGCAGCGCGCGCGATGCGGGCGTGACGCTGCTGGGCCCCAACTGCCTGGGCGCGATGAACCTGCGCGAGCGCATGTTCGCCACCTTCTCGCCGATCCCGCTCAGCGGCGTGCCGCCGGTCGGCGAAGTGGGCCTGGTGAGCCAGAGCGGCGCCTTCGGTGCCTATGCGTATGCGCTGGCGCGCGAGGCAGGGCTGGGCCTGAGCCACTGGGTCACCACCGGCAACGAGGCCGGGCTGCAGGTGGCCGACGTGATCGCATGGCTGGCCAATGACCCGAACACCCGCGTGATCCTTGCCTACATCGAAGGCTGCCGCGACGGCGCGCGCCTGCGCCAGGCGCTGGCCGCGGCGCGCGCTGCGGGCAAGCCGGTGGTGGTTACCAAGGTCGGCACCACGGCGGCCGGCGCACGCTCGGCGCAGTCGCACACGGCCAGCCTGACCGGCGAGGACGCGGTCTACCAGGCGGTGTTCGACGCCTACGGCGTGCACCGGGCCCATACGCTGGAAGAGTTCTTCCGGCTCGGCTACGTGCTGTCCCGCGGGCGGCGGCCGGCGGCCTGGCAGCACCCGGAAGGGGGCGGCGCCGCTGCCGCCACGCCGCTGGCGATCGTCACCGTGTCCGGTGGCGTGGGCATCATGATGGCCGATCGCGCCGAACAGCTGGGTTTGCCGCTGCCGCCGATGCCGGACGACGCGGCCGAGGCGCTGCGCACCGCGATCCCGTTCGCCAGCACCGCCAATCCCATCGACGTGACGGGGCAGGTGGTGGCGCAGCCGCGCGTGTTCATGGATGCCATCGCGGGCGTGGCGCGCAGCGGTGCCTTTGGCTGCGTCGCGGCCTTCCTGGCCGGGGGTGCCAATGCGCCGCGGCTGTGGCCGGAGCTGCAGCAGACCATCGGCGCGTTGAGCGAAGACGCGAATGCCGCACCGCTGCTGCTGGCCGGCATCGTCGACGACGACAAGCGCGCATGGCTGGAAGCACGCGGCTGCCTGGTGTTCCGCGAACCGGGCCATGCGGTCGAAGCCGTCGCCACGCTGGCGCGGGCGGCGGCGCTGGAAGCCGCCAGCGGCGCGGGTATGTCGTCTGAAATTGAGCCGCGGCAGGGCATGAGCGATGCACTGCCATGCGACCTGCCGCCCGACGCCACGGCGCTGTCTGAATCCGAGGCCATGCGCCTGCTCGCCGACGCCGGGGTGCCGGTGGCCCCGCACGGGCTCGCGCGCGATGCGGAAGAGGCGGTGCGCATCGCCGAGGGTCTTGGCTATCCCGTGGTGGTGAAGCTGTGCTCGCGCGAGATCCTGCACAAGAGCGATGTCGGCGGCGTGGCCCTCAACCTCGCCGATGCGCAGGCGGTGCGCGACGCCTTTGCCCGCATGGCGCAAGCGGTCGCCCTGGCGCGCACCGAAAGCGGAGCGCCGGTGCCATTCGAAGGCGTGCTGGTGGCGCGCATGGTGCGCGGCTGGGGCGAGGTGATGGTTGGCGTGCGGCGCGATCCGGTGTTCGGACTGGTGGCGCTGGCGGGCATCGGCGGCACTGCTGTCGAGATCTTCCGCCAGACCGCCTGCGGGCTGGCGCCGCTGTCGCGCGCGCAGGCGCGTGCAATGCTGCGCGACAGCCGTGCCGCCGCGCTGTGCGAAGGGCATCGCGGCAACCCGGAAGTGGACCTCGATGCCGCGGCCCAGGTGCTGGCCACGGTGTCGCAACTCGCCGCGGACTTGGGTGAGCGCCTGGACACGCTCGAGATCAATCCATTCATCGTCACCGCGCAGGGGCTGGTCGCCGCCGACGCGGTGGTCACGCTTCGCCCGGACCGTCGCAGCGCTTCATAGCGGCGGCGCGCAACGCGGTGGACAGGATGCCTGCGCAGACGGGCGCCGCCCCCGCGGCAAAACGCAGTACCTCAATCAAAAGACAGGAGACAAGCATGCAAATGCACACGCACGTGCCGGCGCGGCGCATGGCGCTGCGCGGACTGGGCGCGCTCGCCGTGGCGCTGTGCGGGGTGGCTTCCCCCGCGCACGCCGGCCCCTATCCCGACAAGCCGATCCGGCTGGTGGTACCGTTCCCGCCGGGCGGCGGCACCGACGTGGTTGGCCGGCTGCTGGCGGCGGGCCTGTCGAAGGAACTGGGCAAGACCGTGGTGGTGGAGAACGTGGCCGGCGCCACCGGCACCATCGGCTCGGCACAGGTCGCGCGCGCCGCGCCGGACGGCTACACGCTGGTGGTCGGCATTTCCGCTACCCATGCGATCGCGCCGGCCATTTTCCCGAAGCTGCCCTATGACCCGCTGCGCGACTTCGTGCCCATCAGCCGGCTCTTTTACGGCGGCAATGTGCTGATCGCCGGGCCCGGCTTTACCGGCCGCGACCTGCCCGCGCTGCTCGCCGCGGCCAAGCGGCCAGGCGCCGACCTGACCTACGGTTCATGGGGCAACGGCTCCGGCGGCCATCTCGCCGGCGAAAGCCTCAACGTGCTGGGCGGCATCCGCCTGCGCCACATCCCGTACAAGGGCGTCAGCCCGATGCTGACCGACGTGATGGGCGGCACGCTGCCCGTGGCCATGTCCGACCTGGCCGGCACCTTGCCGCTGATCCGCAGCGGCAAGGTGCGGGCGCTGGCGGTTACCGGATCCGAGCGCTCGCCAGCGCTGCCCGATGTGCCGACCTTTACCGAAGCCGGCGTGGCGTTCGGCGTGGACAGCTGGTTCGCACTGTTTGCCCCCGCGCGCACGCCGGTCGAGATCGTCGACAAGCTCGAACGCGCCACGCTCGCCGCGATGCGCGATCCCGCCATCAAGGCGCAGGCCGACGCGCTCGGCATGCGCTACACGCCCCAGCCGCGCAGCGCCTTTGCCGCGCAGATGCGCAGCGATGTGCCCGCCTGGGCCGCGCTGGTCAAGTCGAGCGGCGCGGCCCAGGAATGAGCCGCCAAGCGTTCCCACTCTTTCGCCCATTTTCAGGAGCTCCTGCATGAACCATCCCGCGCCACAGTTCTTCGCCGCACCCGTCTACAGTTCCAGCCAGGAAGCGCTGGTCGCCGCCGCCGCCATACCGGTGGCGATCTACGGCTATCCGCTGGTCGAAACGATCCGTACCTGCAAGGTGCAGACCGCGGTCAGCGAGGCCACCGGCTATGGTCGCGCTCCGGTCAACACGCTGTCGGCGAGCGAGCGCCAGTGGACGCATGAAGACCGCGACATCGTCACGCCCGCCAACGACCTGCTGTATTTCTGCGGCTGGGTCAACCTGGCCGATGGGCCGGTCACGCTGCGCGTACCGCCGCTGCCGACCCTGCCGCAGCGCGACCGCTACTACGTGGTGGAGCTGCTGGATGCCTGCACCAACAACTTCGAGAACCTGGGCCCGCGCAACGTGCCGGTCGAAGGCGGCACGGTGACGCTGGTTGGCCCGGGCCAGCACGCTGAAGGCAAAAAACATGTGGTGGCCTGCCCGACCTCGCTGGTGTGGCTGCTGGGCCGCGTGCTGGTGCAGGGCCCCGACGACCTGGCCGCGGCCAAGGCGTTTGAAAGCGGGTTTGCGCTCGACGCGCCGGGCAAGACGATGCCGCAATGCGTGCGCGCCTGGTGCGAGACTGGCAATGAAGCGCTCGACTTCTTCCAGAACCTGTTCAACGCGCTGCGCGAGTACCCGCCCACGGAACGCGAGCTGGGCGCGTTCACGCTGCTGCGCAAGGCCGGCCTGAAGCTGGAGGGCGAGATCGACGTGACGGCATTGCGCGCGGAGATCCGCGCTGGCCTGGAACACGCATACCGCCAGGCCATGCAACTGATCGAGGCGCATACGCGCAGCCAGGGCCGCAAGAGCTGGGGCTACAGCCTGAAGCTGGGCACCTATGGCGATGACTGGCTGCAGCGCGCCTGCACCGCGATGAAGGGCCTCGGTGCGCTGCGCGCCGACGAAGCGATTTATGCGATGGCCGATTTCGACGCCGACAGCCAGCCGCTGAATGGAGCGCACGCGTACGAACTGCGCTTCCCGCCAGGCATGTTGCCGCCGGCGCAGGCGTTCTGGTCGGTCTCCCTGTACGGCGAGGACCGCTTCTTCAGCGCCAACGAGATCGGCCGCTATGCCGTGGGAGACCGCACGCCGGGCCTGCGCATGGAGCCCGACGGGAGCCTGGTCATCCCGATCTCGCACTGGCGGCCCGGGCAGCCCGAGAACTGGCTGCCGGCACCCGCGGGTCCGTTCTACCTGATCCTGCGCCTGTACCATCCCGCGCCGGCCTTCATCGCGGGCGAGTACCGCATTCCGCCGGTGCGCCGGATTGCCTGAGGAGCGAAATTCCATGACGTCATCCCCCGCCGACTTCGGCACACCCGCGTTGGCCCGCGAGGCCGTGCTCTACACCCTGCCGCTCTACGAAATGGCGCGCATGCGCGCCGCCACCTGCCCGCGCCGCCGGCGCGAAGGCGCCTTTGCCGACGAGCGCCCCGACGGCACGTTGCGCTGGGTCAACCATGTCTTCCACACGCGCCAGCTGCTCGGCCCGCAACACCGGCAGGTGGTGACGCCCAACAACGACACGCTCTACAGCAACGCCTGGCTAGACCTGTCGCAGGGGCCGCTGCTGCTGGAAGTGCCGGACAGCGCCGGTCGCTACTACGTGCTCGGGCTGCTCGATTTCTATACCAACCCGTTTGCCTACATCGGCAGCCGCACCACCGGCACGCAGGCCGGGCGTTTCCTGCTGCACGGCCCCGGCTGGCAGGGCGAAGCGCCGGCCGGGGCCACCGCCATCGCCTGTCCGACCGATGCGGTGTGGCTGCTGGGCCGGCTGCTGGTGGATGGCACTGACGACCTGCCCGCGGTGCATGCGCTGCAGGACCGCATCCGGCTGACGCTGCCGGACGGCGGCGACGCGGTGCGCACTTACGATGTGGGCATGCAGCCCAACGAACACCTTGGCGCGTCGCCGCAGCGGGTGCGGCGCTACGCCGAAGTGGTGAACCGCGCGCTGCGCGAGAGCCCGCCGCCAGCGGACGAGGCGGCGACCGTGCAGGCGTTCGCCGCGCTCGGCCTCGGTGCCGCGAACGAGGGCGTGCCGCTGAAAGAAGCGCAGGTGGCGCTGCTGGCCGCTGCCATGGGGCAAGTCCTGGCTGAACTGGCCACGCCGATGCCGTCCGCGCTGGGCGGCGGCTGGAGCCTGCCGATCGAGATCGGCGCGTCGTTCGGCAAGCGCTATGCCGAGCGCGCGCAGGTGGCGCGCAACTACATCGGCGCGCTCGGCATGGAAGAGGCCATGTACATCATCGCCGACTGCGACGCGCACGGTCGCCCGCTCGACGGCAGCGAGCCGCACGAGCTGGTGTTCCCCGCGGGCCAGCTGCCGCAGGTGGGCGCGTTCTGGTCGCTGACCATGTACGACAAGGGCGATTGCATGCTGGTGGAGAACCCGATCGACCGGTATTCGCTGGGCGACCGTTCGCCGAGCCTGCGCTACGAGGCGGACGGCAGCCTGCGGCTGCACCTGGGTGCCGTGGCGCCACGCGACGCGGCGCGCCACGGCAACTGGCTGCCGGCACCGGCAGGGCCGTTCTACGTGGCGCTGCGGCTCTACGTACCGGGCGAGGCGCACCTTGGCAAGACCTTTTCGTATCCGGGCATCCAGGCCGCGGAGGCATGACGATGACTGCCGACAAGATATCGCGCAGGAAGATGCTGGCACGCCTTCGCGGCGTGATGATGCTGGGCGCGGCGCCCGCGCTGGCGCCGCTGGCCGCGCTGGCGCAGGCGCAGGGACAGACGTATCCCGCGCGCACGGTGCGGCTGATCTCCCCGTATGGCCCCGGCGGGTCCAACGACACCTCGGCGCGGCTGCTGGCCGAAGCGCTGAGCCGCAAGTATGGCAAGCAGTTCGTGGTCGAGAACAAGCCAGGCGCCGGCACCCGGGTGGCCAACGAAACGCTGGCACGCGCCGCCCCCGACGGCTACACGTTGCTGTGGGCCGCCGCGCCGTTCGCCATCAATACGGCGGCCGAGCTGCCGCAGCAATACGACATCCACAAGGACTTCGTCGCGGTGGGGCCGCGCGTGCTCGGGCCGGTGTTCCTGATCGTCAAGGCGGATTCGCCGGCGCGTTCGGTCGCGGATTTCGTGAAGCTGGCGCGCGCCAAGTCGGATGGTGTCACCTTCGCCTCGCCCGGCGCCGGGTCCGGGCCGCACCTGACGGCGGAACTGTTCGGCACACAGGCGAAGTTCAAGGTGCTGAACGTGCACTACCGCGGCGACGCCACTGCCTACACCGAGTTGCTGGCCGGCCGCGTCGACGCCACGCTCACCGCCATCACGACGGCGCTGCCGTTCATCAAGGCAGGGCAGCTGCGGGTGCTGGCGGTAGCGTCCGAACAGCGCACGCCGGTCTATCCCGATGCGCCGACCTTCGTCGAGCAGGGTTATCCCGGCGTGACCGGCTACGGCTGGTTCGGCCTGATGGCGCCGGCCGGCACGCCCGACGCGATCGTGCGGCAGCTCAACCAGGATGCCAGCGCGGTGCTGTCCGGCGCGGAGGTGGGCAACAAGCTGGCGGCGCTGGGATTGCAGCCCGAGCCGGGCGACAGTGCTGGCTTTGCGCGGTTCATCGATGCGGAAGTGCGCAAGTGGGCCGCGGTGATCAAGGCCAGTGGCGTGGTGCTGGAGTAGCGGCACGCACGCCACATCCAGGCGTGCGTGCAGGCGTGAATGCAGGCATTCACGCGGGCGTTCAGTGGATGCCGAAGGTGTCGGTCGCGCCGTGTTCCAGCATGTCGGCGGCGGCGCCGTACAGGCTGCGCGACACATAGCTTCTGACCTGTCCGGCGCGCTGGCGCAGCCACCCGGCCTTGAGCCGGCGCGCCTCGGCCAGCGCGGGCGCATCGCCCGGGGCGAGCGCCAGCACGTCGATCACATGCAGCGCGAGCTGGGTGTCGCCGCGCCCGGCCAGGGCTTGCGCATGGCGGATCAGCGCGCCGTGGTCGGCCACCGCCGCGGCGATTTCCGTGGCGGCATCCTGCGGCGCGGCCGGATGCAGGGTCGTCGCGTTGCGGTCCCACCAGCCGTTCTCTGAACGGTAGATATCGCGCGCGATATAGCTCGGATCGCCGTACGTCGGCCGCATCCACGGCTGCTCGAACAACTCCGCCGGCGGTTTCAGTGCGGCCAGCATCTGGCGCTCGTTGCAGCCGGCGTTCATCAGCCGCACCACCTCGGCGCGCAGCCAGCGCAGCGCGCGCGCGGTCTGGCCCAGCACGCGTTCGCATTCGGCGGCGCCTTGCAGCGTCGGCCCGAACTCGCGCACCACGGTGCGCGGCTGCAGCGCGGCCATGCGCTCCAGCGTCTCGGCCCAGCGCACGGTATCGCGCAGCGTGCGGAAGGGCGTGCCGACATTGGGGATGGAATCGATCACGGCCGGGCCGCCATACAGCACGCGCCGTCCCGGCAGCCAGACCGCGATCGCATCGTCGGTCTCCGAGGGCGCCCACAGCAGTTCGGCGCGGCGCTCGCCGTGGCCCAGCGTCAGGCCTTCTGCGAAGGTCTCGGCCGGCATGGTGTGGCCGAGCTTGCCCGCCAGCGCGCCGGCCGGGCGGCGGAACTGGATCTCCGCCATCCGTTCCTGCATGCGCGCGGTCTCGCGATAGCGCGCCTGGCGCGCCAGCACGTTGACGTGGGCCAGCACGCGCGGCGCCGGCTCGCCGCGCGCGGCGGCATGGTCAAGCCATTGCTGCACGCCGGCGTTGTAGCCCATATGGCCGTGGCTGTAGCACAGCGCCAGAACCGGCAGGCTGGTCTGCGTGCGCAGCGCTTCGATCATGCCTGCGGTGACGCGGCCGCCCGGGCCGCTGTCGACCACCAGCAGTCCACCTCCAACGTCGGCGACGAAGCTCTGTCCCTGCCCGTGCAACAGCCAGATGCCGTCGTCGATCGGTTCGATCCCGGCGCCGGTCACCAGCGCGACGGGCCTGTCCTCGAAATCCTGCATGCGTGACTCCCTGAGCAAAAGATGGATGTGGCAGGCCGCCATCCGCTGGACGGTGCGGCTTGCCCTGAACGGCAATGTCGCGCAAGCGGGTGGTGCGTGGGGATTGGGGAAACTCCCCGCGTGCGCCAGCGCATTGCCCGCGCCGCCAGCGCCGGCGCGGCGCGGCCGGCGATCACGCGGCGGCGGCGTGAACCCGTGGTTAGCAGCAGGCCTTGCGCGGTAGTTCCCGGAGGGTGCGCTGCGCGGTATGGCGGCAGCGAAGCCCGGATTACCCGCGGCGCTAACCGTGGGTTTATGCCCCTGCGGGGCCTCAGCCCAGGCTCATCATCCCTTGGAAGCGCGCTGAATAAGGCTCGCCCAGGCTCCTCCGCCGTTGGACAGTGCTGCTTCAAGATGTCTCGCAATTTTAGGATTTCTCCTATTGCAGTCCGGTATTTGCCGGGTAGCCTGAAAGGCTAGCCCGCGTCTGGCGTTGATTGGTATCGAGCTTTGCGCGGGCCCCACGTCTTTCGTTGGAGCGCTGCCAATGGACAACCGACTGCCGCTGCCGTCCTTCCGCACTGTCACCCTGCGTGGTGATGGCCTACCCGAGATCCTCGGCCAGGTCGCCCTGACCGTTGCACGCGTGCAAGGCACTGTGGACCTGAACGAGCTGTTCTCCTATACGGTCGAGTTCAAGACGCCCGACGAGCGCTGGGGCCTGGGTGGCCCCGCCGCCAACCTTGACCTGCCGGCGCTGCGGGGCATGCGCCAGCGCTTTGCCGACGATCTGAAATCGAGAATTGCGTCATGACTACCAATCAGGAACTCACCGCCGCCGAGAAAGTACGCATCGCCTGCACCGCTGTCACCCACGAGCCCAAGATCGAAGGCTGCGTGGACTGCGAGGAGAAGGCGCCGATCCGCGCGGTGATCCTCAGTCCGAACCTCGGCACGCCGCTCATCCTTCCCCCGGGACAGAACACGTGCAGCATCTTCATTGCCGCCGAGGCTCTAGCGAATCGGTATTTTGGCGTCGGTTTCGACGCGCCGTTGCAGCCTCACGAGTACTTCGGCAACAAGGTGCTCAACGCAAAATACGGGGCCGTCTTCGTCGATCGTCATCTGCGCCTGTACCCCATCAAGGGCAAGCAGCCGACCAGGGAACCCAAGGACACGATGCTGTTTGCCGACGGCAAAGCCGCCTCCCTGGCCATGACGGCGGTGCGCGTGTGGCAGGTCGGGAATTTCCGGGGCGGACTGATGGTCAATCGCCACGGCGAGCCGGTGGCCATCATTCGTCCTGACACGGTGAAGATGTATCCGGGACTCAGCCACATCTATGAGATCGAAATTGACCTGTCCAGGCTGCCGGGTGGAGCGGGCCTGAGCGCCATGCACACCTTCGCCTGGATGGTGCCGGTGCCGCAAAAGTATGCGCAGCGTCCCGAACTGGCGGGCATCGAGATGTGGGAGTACCAGGACCAGGTCATCCTTGAGTTCCTGGACCGGCAGAAGGCCAATTCGCAGCGCAATCATTATCCCAGCCTGTACGAGTTTGACCTGTCGTCGGCGTTGCCTGGCAACGCGCTGCCAAGGCAGATCCCGGACGGCAAGCACCGGCTGATGGCCTGGCACCCGGTGATCCGCGGCAAGGCCGCGCAACTCAGGATTGGCCATCTGTCCGATGTCCATGTCAACGTGCGCCAGATCGCGCTGGCAAAGTCGCCCGCCCATCTGCTGGAATTGCCCGGCGGCGCCGCCGCGCCCGGTACGCCGGACGCCCCGCCAGCTTCCCGCCTGTGCAACAGTTTCGCAGCGCTGCATGCGCTCGTGAAGCGCTTTGCGACCGGAAACAAGCAAACGCCCAAAGCGGATGCGCTGGTCATCACCGGGGACTTGCTGGACTTCAACCGCAACCTGGACCCCGGCGCCGTGCCAGCGAACGACATCGGCGAACAATGGAAGGTTTTCAACGTCCTGAACAATATCCGCGACGGCAAGCTTTACAAGCGTGGCATGGACGACATGCTCGTCTATTCGCTGCTGCGCCACGCCTGTCGCGACCTGAACCTGCCGGTGTTCCTAACCACCGGCAACCATGAGGCCTATCAGGTGCCCTATGGGATCTCGCCGCGACAGAACGCCTGGGTAATGGCAATGGGCGCATTGGAAACCACCGGCTCACTCAAGGGCCCTCACGGCAAGCGGCAGATCGAGCCAGGGATACTGGCTACGGCCGCCGGCACCGTAAGTGCCTACAACGACTTCGATCGCGCCAGCGAGTTCGCTGAGGCGAAGGCCAACGATGGCATTGCCGCCGATCACAACCTGACCATCTACGAGGCCTGCCTGGCTTACGGGCCGACCTACCCCCAGGTCCTCACCACCAATAACTTTGCTGCCGACCACTACGACTGGTTCTTTACGCTGTTCACCCCACTGTCCGACTGGCGCCATTTCTATGGCGGCCAGTGCATGCTTGGCCTGGATTGGGGCGCGGAGGAGGAATACATCAATCTGGCGGGTTTCTGGCCGCTACAGGCCGATAAGCAAGGGGCTGGCATCCTGCCGCGCGCCAAACAGGCTATCAGTGAGGCGCAGCGCATCCTGCTGGACTGGACCACCCGCCTGGCCAAAAGCAAGTACCAGGCGAAGACGCTGCTCTTCTCGCACTTCACCTTCGTCAACTATGACCCCAAGGTGGCATTCTCCGCCCCCGACCGGCGCATCGTACCCGCTGATTTCCTCTCCGAGAAAACCATGCCGGGCGAGAACAGCGGCGGCTGGAACTTCAACAACATGGGCAGCTGCGAGCGCAACGTTCGCTGGTTCTTCGACAACTGTGCCAACCAGTCCCGCAACGGCGGCGTGGACGTGCACTTCAGCGGGCATTCGCATCGTGCCGGCATCTACACCACGGCGCGCAGTGGCGACGCCGTGAAGATCGAGAGCGCCTTCGACCCGGGCCTGCAGCCCGGGCATGCGGCCAATGCCACCGAGGCCGGCAAGACCAAGTTCGTGGTCAGCTCCTGCGGCGGACCGATCGGCGTGCAGAACCTGAACGGCGAGCTGGGCGGCTGGACGCTCACCCCGCCCTCCGGCACGCTCTACGATCCATCGGCCAAAGCCCCCTTTCTCCAGGTGGCCCATACCGAAGGCAGCGCGCAACCGCGGCTGGCGGTGGCGCTGGATTATATGCACATCAGCAAGATCGAGCGGGTGCTCCATTGGGAGCCCGCCAAGGGGAATAGCTTCTTCATGGTGGTCGGCCCGAAGACGCAACAGCTGGCGTGCATTGCAGCGGTTCGGTTGTGGGGTTTTGGCAAGCTCCCTGGGCAACCTGACGGTGGCACATGGACAGCCTTTGATACGACGTTGACATTCCTGCGTTCCGCCAGGGGATCGGCCTACGAGGCTCCGGCAGCGGCGCCGCAAAGTGGCGTCTACAGAATGACGCTGGCAGCCGACAGCCTGCAGAACATTGCCGATCTACATAACTCGAAAGCGACCCGCTGGTTCTGCGAGGTCAAGCTCCAGGCACCCAAGGGGCTTCCGGCGGATCATTTCAAGCTCGATTCGTGGTTCTTCCCAGTCGACTTCACCATACGGAAGACTGGTATCGGGCCTATCCCAATGTTGTGCCGGCGGATAAGCGAGCAAGGGGAAGTGCCGGATTGGCCCTGGCTAAATGCAACATTTCGTGACCGCTATCCCGACCCCAGAAGCGTGACAAAAGTCGAGTGACTATGACCACTCGCCGCTGCTTTCTCGCCATGCTCGGCATGGCAAGCCTCACCATCACCGGATGCTCTCGCATGACCGCCAAGCGAATCGAAGACTTGCCGCGCGAATATGCGCTGCTGATGAACCCCGAACAGCGCCGGGCCGCGCTGGGAGATCAACGACTGAAGATCAGCGGCGCCGACTTTGGCGTCGGTGGGACGGACTTCTATCAAAAGGAATGGGAGAGCATCCACTTCTACGACTGCATCTTCTATGGCGTCGTCCACTTGGCACGCATCCGCAATTGCGTGTTCGAGCACTGCCAGTTTCCGGGATCGAATTTCCAGGCATCCTCCATGGAGGATGTGCTGTTTACGCAAAGCGACACCTTAGGCGAAGCTTATCTAATGGCAGGCACCGTCAGCAAAAATGTGCGCTTTGTCGAATGCGATTTTGGTGGCAAGAATCCCGATCCCAACCACTATGGCGCCATCTACTTTAATCAAGATGTTTCGTACGAGCGCTGTACCGGCCAGTACATGAGTGTGGCTGGCAATGGCGTCGTTACCTACCGCGACTGCAGATTCGAATCGGTCCGGGTGAACAATGGCGAATCAATCAATGGCAAGAGAGTCTATGCTACGGTATCGATTGAAAACTGTATATTCAAGAGCGGAGCGAACCTGGGTCCGTCTTATTCCACAAGCCTGACCATCCGCAACAGCAAGTTCGACATTCTCGAAATCGGCCTGTCCGACGTGCAGGGCGACGTGCTGATCGAGGGCGTGCAGGCGGGCGCCATGACCGACATGTTCGCCAATGCGCGCTCCATTACCATCCGCAACAGCCGGTTCCGGGGAGTCAACGTGAATGCTGAGGAAAACTACTACCAACTCTATCGCTCACTCGATTGCGCTGTCTCGCCTGAGAATCGAAAGAACCTGAGGTCCGTTGTGCTCGAGAATGTGGAATGCGGCCGAGACGACCAATCATCTAGGTACCTGCCAAAGCAAGTTGATGACAAGACTTCCGGCTGCTGGATCATGGGTGGTGAAGACACCACTGTTATCCGCAACTGCACCATCCCAAGAGCAACTTACTGGTTCAACTCGGCTAACGTTCTGATCGACAACCTCAATGGCGAAAAAGCCACCTTCGTCACCAGCAACATCGGCTCGCTCTCGTTCCGCAATACCGCCATCGTCAAAGCCATCGACTTCACAGGCGTCCAGGTACAGAAGCTCGATGCCAGCGGACTGGTGCGCTACACCGGCCAGCAGATCGCGACCAAGGACAGCAATATCCATCTTTGATGGTGGTCGGCGTGATGAAGGTTTTCAACGTCCTGAACAAGATCCGCTATGGCAAGCTTTACAAGCGCGGCATGGACGACATGCTCGTCTATTCGCTGCTGCGCCACGCTTGCACGGTGCCGAATGATGCCGTCTTCCCGGTACAGACCGATGAGGACGTAAGTGATTTGCGCGACTGGCTAATCGTGAGCCAGACCAGCACGCGCCGCGAGGGCGGCGGCTACCTGCGCAAGCGCGTCACGTTTGCTACGGAATAGGGGCCGCAGAAGAATCCACCGGTGGCCGATCGACGACTGGCAGATCGTCAGGATCGGCTTCACGCCGGCGCGGACATGATGCTGCGCCGCTGACCGTCACTCGGCAAATGGCTGTCGGCGCTAGCCATACGGCGCGGCCAGACCCGGCGTCAGTACGCCAGCGGCACCTCCACGCCGACAGGCGCGACGTACTCCGTCATCCTTCGGCGGGACAGGTCCATGTGCGCGCGCACGATATTTCCGGCGGCTTCCGCATCGTGACGCTCGATCGCCTCGATGATCTGTTCATGCTGGCCGGCCGCCTTGCCGAGATCCGCCTCCATGTCGTGCGTGGTCGGATGGCGGTAGAAGATCTTGCCGAGCCGGGCATGGTCGATCAGGATCCGACGCAGACTGGGCATCAGGTAGGGGTTATGCGCCATCTTGCCGATCTGCAGATGGAACTGGTCGTTGTACAGCACGCGATTTTCGACATCGTTCTTCTCGATGGCTTCGCGGAACCGCAGTTGAATCCTCTTCAGTTCATCGATCTCGGCATGGGTCGCATTCGACGCGGCCAGTTGCGTGGTCGCGATATAAATCAGCGGCGCGGCCAGGAAGAAATTCCGCAGCGACTGATGGTTCATCGACGACACGCGCGCCGCCCGGTTGGCCTCGAGTTCGATATATCCCTCGGCCGCCATCTGCCGCATCAGTTCGCGAACAGGCGGTCGGGACAAGCCGAACTCTTCGCTTAACGCCAGTTCATCCACCACGGCGCCCGGCGCCATCTCCATGCTGACGATTCGCCTGCGCAGGGCTTCGCTCAGCAGCGCCTTCCGGTCAACGGAGGGATCGGCCAGCTGGGACTCGTTCTCGGCGGCTGCCTTTGTCTTCGCCATGTTCATCGCCTTTGTCTATCAATCGTAGACATTTTATCGCACACCGCCGGTGGAGCGCTGCCAGCCCGACTTGCTGGCTGCAGATGCCTCATATCTTTCATATGCCTCATAAGGCTCATATCCATCGATTCGTTGTCGCGTTTACCCGGATGGCAAGCTGTCTAGCGTATGAATATTCTATGTCTACAATTTGTAGACAATAGCCACGACGACAAACGACACGCGCTTCGGCGCCGGATCGCGAGCGGTGGAGACAAGGGCGACAGCGAGTTTTCGAGATGACCAAAGTAACTTCCATTCCCGCCGACGATTCGACCTGCGGCTGGTTTCATCTGAGCCAGCCGCGCAAGCCGAAGCCATCGCATGCGGGAGAGACCAAGGCGCGGTGGGTGGTAATCGGTGCCGGATTCACCGGCCTCGCCGCGGCCCGGCAACTGGCGCTCAACTTCCCGGGCGATGCGGTGGTGCTGGTGGAGGCCCAGGAGGTGGGATTGGGCGCCTCCGGGCGGAATGCGGGCTTTGCGATCGACCTGCCCCATGACATCGGGGCAGAGGACTACATCGGCGAGATCGAAACGGCGAAGACCAGCCTGAAACTGAACCTGACGGGGCAGAAAATCCTCAGGTCGTTGGTGGAGGCACACCAGATCGACTGCCAGTTCCGGGCCTCCGGCAAGTACCAGGCAGCGATCGAAGACCGCGGTGTCGCCGTACTGGAAGCCTATCGCCGCGGCCTGGACAAGCTTGGCCAGCCGTACGAGATGATCGAAGGCGAGGCTTTGCCCGATCACATCGGCACGTCCTACTACCGGAAGGCGCTGTTCACCCCCGGCACCGCGCTGATCCAGCCGGCGGCGCTGGTGAAGGGTCTGGCCAACAGCCTTCCCGCAAATGTGGAACTCTACGAGCACACCGCCATCACCGATGTGGAATACGGCGAAAAGATCGTGCTGTCACACCGGCAGGGCCGCATCGTCGCGGACCAGCTGATCCTCACGAATAACGCCTTCGGCATGCGCTTCGGCTTCCTGCAAGGGACCATGCTGCCGATCTTCACCTACGCAAGCCTGACCCGGCCGTTGACAGAGGCCGAGCAGGCGCGCCTCGGCGGCAAGCCGTTCTGGGGCCTGATTCCCGCGGACCCGTTCGGGACGACGCTGCGCCGCACCCACGACAACCGCATCCTGGTCAGGAACAGCTTCAGCTTCAATCGTGACGGACGGAGCCAGCAGAAATACCTGGACCGCTATGTCAGGACCCACCGGGAATCCTTCGAGCGCAGGTTCCCGATGCTGCCCGGCGTCGAATTTGAATATACGTGGGGCGGCTCGCTGGCGCTCTCGCGCAATCACATGGGCCATTTCGGCCAGCTCGCTCCCAATGTCTACGGCGCGCTTTGCTGCAACGGCCTGGGCGTGACGCGCGGCACCGTCACCGGGACCTTGCTGGCGGATTACCTCGCCGGCGAGCGCAACGACCTGATCGACTTCCTGCTGGCATCGCCGGGGCCAAACCGGAATCCGCCCGAGCCGCTCCTGTCCGTGGGCGTGAACGCCAATCTCTGGTTGGGGCAGCGGCGCGCGGGCAGGGAGGTCTGATCGCTCTATCCGTGGGTTCGACGACCCCTCGGCTTTCATTAAAAAGACTCGGATTCCGCATTCCACCAGGCGGTCTGGGCATTGCAGGAGACAAAGCGTGGCAAACAATGTATCGATCGAAGACGTGCCGTTGAATGGCTTCCACCAACTGCTGAGCGTGCGCTCAGGCGGGGGCTGGGTGCTGGACGGCTACGTCCTGAGCATTATCGGCGTGGCGATGGTGCCGCTGTCGTCCGCGCTCGAACTGAGCAGCTTCTGGCAAGGCATGGTGGCGGCGTCCGCCTTGCTCGGAATCTTTTGCGGTGGCTTTCTCGGCGGCGTGCTGACCGGGTATCTGGGCCGGCAAAAACTGTATTTCTTCGGGCCGACGATCTTCGTGCTGTGCTCGGTGGCGCAGTTCTGGGCCGATTCGGGCGTGGCGCTGTTTTTCTTCCGCTTCCTGATCGGCGTGGGTGTCGGCTTTGAATATCCGGTCGCCGGATCCCTGCTGGTGGAGTTCTTGCCGAAGAAGTACCGCGGCCCACGGCTGGCGATGCTGACGATCCTGTGGTTCGCCGGTGCCGCGCTTGCCTATATCGTCGGAAACGCGATCCTGGATAGCGGGCGGCCCGATGCATGGCGCCTGGTGCTGGCCAGCCCGGCAGCGATCGGCGTGGTCCTGGTGCTGTTGCGCATCGGCACGCCTGAATCGCCGCGCTGGCTGCTGAGCAAGGGGCGCACCGCGGAGGCCGAGCGCGTCATCAAGCAGGTCTATGGCCCGTCGTTTTCGCTACGGAATTTGCCGGAACAGCCGGCCGAGAAAAAGGTATCGATCCTGAGCCTGCTGCACTCGGGCTACGGCAAGCGCATGCTGTTCGTGTCGGTGTTCTGGAGCTGCTCGGTCATTCCTGTCTTTGCCGTGTATGCGTTCGCGCCGACGGTATTGCAGGCACTCAACCTGAAGGGCGCATGGGCGTCGTATGGCTCAGTGGCCATCACGCTGCTGTTCGTGGTGGGCTGCATCATCGCCACGCGGCTGATCAATGTCATCGGCCGGCGCAGCATGCTGATCCATAGCTTCCTGTGGTCCGGTCTTGCGTTGCTGGGGCTGGGCGCGTTCTCCAGCGGCGCCGAGATGCTGGTGCTGGTCCTGTTCGGCGCGTATGCGGTCTTTATCGGCGGCGCCCAGGTACTGCAGCTGGTCTATCCGAATGAACTGTTTCCCACCGAGATCCGCTCCGCCGCGGTCGGCATGGGCGCCTCGCTGTCTCGCATCGGCGCGGCCGTTGGCACGTGGCTGGTGCCGATCTCGCTGCAGAGTGTCGGCATCGGCAACACCATGTTCGCTGCCGCCGCGGTCACGCTGCTCGGCCTGCTGGTATCGCTGGCGCTGGCTCCGGAAACGCGCTCGCTCAGCCTTCAGGAAGCGGCATCGCTGAATCGCTAAGCCGCTCCTCATCACCAACATCCTTCCTGATCCACCACGGAGAAACCATGAAATTCGAAGGCATCTATACGCCAGCCATTACGCCCTTGACGGCAGACGGCAAGATCGACAACGCCGCCTTTGCGGAAGTCCTCGAATCGCTGATCGAGGCAAAAGTCCACGGCATCATCATCGGGGGCTCGACCGGCGAATACTACGCGCATACGGCACAGGAGCGCCTTGACCTTGCCGCGCTCGCCAGGGAAGTCATCGGTACGCGCGTGCCGCTGGTCGTCGGCACCGGCGCAGTGCGCACCGAAGATTCGGTCGAGTATGCCAAGGCGGCCAAGGCCATCCGCGCCGACGCCATCCTGGTTGGCTCGCCGCCGTACGCGCTGCCGACCGAGCAGGAAAACGCCGCCCACGCGCTCGCCGTCGACCGCGCCGCTGGCCTGCCTATCATGCTCTACAACTATCCCGGCCGGATGGGGGTGTCGATGGGCCGTGAGTTCTTCCGCACTGTCTCGGCGGCTTCCGGCAACTTCGTGGCCATCAAGGAAAGCTCGGGCCAGACCGCGCAGCTGCATATGCTGGCAACGGAGTTCAAGAACATCGATATTTCATGCGGCTGGGACGACCAGGCGCTGGAGTTCTTTGCCTGGGGCGCGCGCAGCTGGGTTTGCGCCGGCTCGAACTTTCTCCCGCGCGAGCATGTCGCGCTCTACGAGGCCTGTGTCATCGAGAAGGATTTCGACAAGGGCCGTCGCATCATGGCGGCGATGCTGCCGCTGATGGACTTCCTGGAGGGTGGGAAATTCGTGCAGTCCATCAAATTCGGCTGCCAGCTCGCCGGCCTGCGTCCGGGCGGCGTGCGCGCCCCGCTGCAGGGGCTCGACGAAGGCGAACAACAGGCGTTGCAGGCGATCGTCGCCAGGCTCAGGCAGGAGGTCGCTGCGGCCGTCGAGGGGAAGGTCTGATGGCGCGGCTACTGACAGCAGCGGAATATGCCGCGATCGCCCGGGATATCGCACTGCCGACGCAGGCGTTTATCGATGGCGCCTATGTGCCCGCGGTGTCGGGCGCAACGTTCCAGACCACCAATCCCGCAACCGGGGAAGTGCTGGCCAGTATCGCCGCCTGTGACGCTCGCGATGTGGATATCGCCGTGGCGACGGCCAAGGCCGCCTTCGAGGACGGGCGCTGGCACCGCCGCTCCCCGTCCGGGCGCAAGGCCGTGCTGCTGCGCTTTGCCGACCTCCTGGAGCGGCACGCGCATGAACTGGCGGTGATGGAAAGCCTCGACAGCGGCAAGCCGATTCGCGAATGCCAGAACACCGACATTCCCGAGACCATCCATACGATCCGCTGGCACGCCGAACTGATCGACAAGATCTATGACAGCACGGCTCCGGTAGGGGCGGGCGCCTTGTCGCTGGTGGTGCGCGAGCCCATCGGCGTGGTGGGCCTAGTCCTGCCGTGGAACTTTCCGCTGCTGATGCTGGCGTGGAAGATCGGCCCTTCGCTGGCCGCGGGCTGCTCGATCATCGTCAAGCCGGCCAAGGAAACCACACTGACGGCATTGCGCGTGGCCGAGCTTGCGCATGAGGCCGGCGTGCCCGCCGGCGTGTTCAATGTGCTGCCCGGCGGCGGCAAGGAGGTGGGCGAGCCGCTGGGGACGCACATGGATGTTTCCATGGTCAGCTTCACCGGTTCGACGGCTACCGGCCGGCTGTTTCTCAAGTACGCGGCCGATTCGAACCTGAAGCGCATCGTGCTCGAGTGCGGCGGCAAGAATCCCGCGGTGGTGCTGAGCGATGTGGAGAATCTGGATGTCGTCGCGCAGCACGTGGTCAACGGGGCCTTCTGGAACATGGGCGAGAACTGCTCGGCCTCGTCGCGCCTGATCGTGCATGCCGGCATCAAGGATGCACTGTTGTCGCGCATCGGTGTTCACATGCGCGAATGGAAGATGGGAAATCCCCTCGATCCGGAGCATCGGATCGGTGCGCTGGTCAGCGAAGCCCATTTTGGCAAGGTGCGCTCGTATCTCGACCAGGCCGGCATCGAGCAACTGCGGGTGGCCTTCGGCGGCGGCACGGAGGGCGGCATCTTCGTCGAGCCGACGGTGGTCGACGGCGTGGGCCAGGACAGCAAGCTGTTCCGGGAAGAGATCTTCGGTCCCATCCTTTCGGTTACGACGTTCAACAGTGTCGACGAAGCCATCGCGCTGGCGAATGACTCCGTCTACGGACTCGCGGCCTCCGTCTATACGAGCAGCCTGAATCATGCGATCCGGCTGTCGCGGGAGATCCGTGCGGGCGTGGTGACGGTGAACTGCTTCGGCGAGGGTGACATCACCACGCCGTTCGGCGGCTACAAGGAATCGGGCTTCGGTGGCCGCGACAAATCGATCTGGGCGCATGACCAGTACACCGAGCAGAAGACCATCTGGATCGACGTACCGGACCAGGCGGGCAACAGCTAAGTGAAATGGCAAGCCATGCCCGGAGTCCCGTTGGGGCCGGGCATGGCGCTCGCGCGATGCCCGGCCGCCTCGCAACCCACGTATCATGCGCGACTCGCTGGAGTCGGCTCCGGCATTTTGTCCTTCCACCGTCCCTCTACCGTCCCCTATAAGGTCATCAGTCAATGCAAGCAGGTGTCATCCGAAGCAAGCGTCAGGCAACACTCATCGGGCTTATCGCGATCCTGTTATGGAGTTCGATCGTCGGCCTGATTCGTGGCGTCAGTGAAAGCCTGGGCGCAACCGGCGGCGCGGCCATGATCTATACCGTTGCCTCGGCCTTGCTTTGGTTGACCGTCGGTTTCGCCAGGCTGAGTGAATTTCCGCGGCGCTACCTCGTATGGGGAAGCATCCTGTTCGTTTCCTACGAGCTGTGCCTGTCCCTGTCCATCGGCTATGCCAACAGCGGCAGGCAGGCAATCGAGGTCGGCATGGTCAATTACCTGTGGCCGACCTTTACCATGTTGTGCGCCATTGCGTTCAACGGCCAGAAATCGAACCTGCTGATCGTTCCCGGCTTTTCGATTGCCATTCTTGGCATTTGCTGGGTACTTGGCGGCGACCAGGGACTGGACTTCACCGGGATGGCGGCAAATATCCAGGACAACCCCCTCAGCTACGGGCTGGCCTTTCTGGGCGCCGTGATCTGGGCCGCCTATTGCACCGTGACCAGCCGTATCGCAGGCGGCAAGAATGGCATCACGCTGTTCTTCATGCTGACGGCGCTGAGCCTGTGGATCAAGTATTTCACCGACGACGGCGGGGCGATGGTGTTCAGCTACCAGGCCATCCTCTATCTGGCGCTGGCAGCCTCCGCGATGGGGTTCGGCTATGCGGCCTGGAACGTTGGCATCCTGCACGGCAACGTCACGGTGCTTGCAGGCGCCTCCTATTTCATCCCGGTCCTTTCCGCTGCGCTGGCGGCGATGATGTTGCGCACGCCGCTGTCGATCGCGTTCTGGAAGGGCGCATCCATGGTCTGCGCCGGCTCCATCCTCTGTTGGCTCGCTACGCGCGGACAACGTTCCAAGGCACCGGCATCGCCGGAACCGGGCGCATCGCATGAACGCGCCCATGGGCAGTGAAATCCATTCAGAAACAGGACAAGAATATGTCCGGGGAGACAAAGATGAAGATTCGATTGTCCGCCTTGCTGTGTGCGTTGTCTGCACCGGCATTCGCACAAGGCTCGGTGACCTTGTATGGAGTGCTCGACGAGGGCCTCAACTATACGAGCAACGTCGGTGGCCACAGCATGGTGGAGATGGCAAGCGGATTTCCGCATGGCAGCCGGTGGGGCCTCAAAGGGACGGAGGACCTGGGCGGCGGCGTCAAGGCCGTGTTCCAGCTTGAGAACGGATTCGACGTGGATAGCGGCCGCGCGTACCAGGGCGGTCTCCTGTTCGGACGGCAGGCATACGTGGGTCTTTCCAGTGACAGTGTGGGTGCGCTCACCGCTGGCCGGCAATATGACTCGGTGGTCGACTTCCTGGCGCAGAATTCCGCGGGTGGCACGTGGGGCGGCTACATGTTTGCCCACCCGTACGATAACGACAACCTGATCAACACATTCCGCGTCAATAACACCGTCAAGTACACCAGTCCGACGCTGGGTGGGCTGAAATTCGGCGCAACGTACAGCTTCAGCGATGACGCCAGCTGGTCGAACAATCGCCAGTACAGTGTTGGCGCCCAATATGCCAATGGCGGGTTGGTCGTGTCGGCAGCCTATCTGCGGGCCGACAATCCGTCGGCCACGTCCTACGGTGCCATCAACAACAGCGGTGACCAGAACCTGCTGGGCAGCAGGCTGAGGATCTTTGGTGCCGGGGCCACCTATGCCATCGGCAAGGCTGCGCTGGGCGTGGTGTATTCCAATACCGATGTGGAAAATCCGCAAAGCTCTGGCTATGTCGGGCCGATCGTTCCGCCGGTGGGAACACTGTCTTCACTCAGGTTCCAGAACTTCGAGGTCAACGCGAAATACCAGTTTGGCGCCTCGTATTGGGCGGGGGTGATGTACACCTATACGCGCGCCAGCGTCAATGCGACATCCGGCAAGCAGCATCCCACTTACAATTCGATCGGCATGATGGCGGATTATCAGCTATCGAAGCGGACCGATGTCTATCTGCAGGGGATGTACCAGCGCGTCGGCGGCGATGCCACCGGTACGGTTCTTGATGCCGCGTATATCGCCGGTGCGGCCAACGTCTCCTCCAGCCGGAATCAGTTGCTGCTGCGCACCGGGATCCGGCACTTCTTCTGAGACTTCCGGTCCATCGATCCGGGGCGTTGCTCCCTGGCGACCGCCGACATGCCAGCGGTATTCGACCTGGGCGGTGAGCATTGCCTTGTCGCGATACTGGCCAAGGAAGTAGCCCCGCATGCGGCGGTTGTCACCGAGCTTCGACATCATGCTCCAGGGCACGTCGCCCCAGTTGAACTTCCCGTAGACGTCAATGGCGAGAACGTCCCGCTCGCGCATGCGGAAGTAGGTGTCGTAGATGAACTCGAACGATTCGAAGTCGGTAGTGCCACCGAAGGCTCGTCGATAGAGTGTCGCATTCAGCAACAGCGCCTGTCCGCTATCGAGGCGGAAGTGAAATTTTTCGCAAGGGCATTTAAGCAGAACGGTGCAGCCATTGACAGGCGACGACCTACGCCTTCGCCATGGTCGTGATCAGTGAACTGCCTTCCATATGCCGTCCATGCTTGGGAACTATCAGGAGCAGGCCGCTTCATGAGCGGCACGCCGAGATAAAGCATTTGCGGAACCTGGTGCCGTGCCGAATGCAATCAAGCGTGACACCCCCCGGCATTGCGATTGCCGCCGCTATTGCCGCGGGGGCCTTGTGCGCCGACACCACGCCGGCCGCAATCAGACCACGGCGGGGCGCGGCAACGGCCGTGCCGGCGCGGGGGCGTCATGCGCGGAATCGCTGATCGGCAGCGTCATGCCAATCCGGATCGTGTCCCGCCGCACTTGCGCGAACACGCTGCCGCCGTGCATGGTGGCGATGGCCTTGACGATGGCCAGCCCCAGGCCGTGGTTCAGCCGGCTGTCGCTGCGCGCGGCATCGGCGCGATAGAAGCGGTCGAACAGACGGCCGGGCTGGATGGTGGACAGGCGGTCGGATTCATTGCGTATCGAGATGGTCAGCGTTCCCTCGGCCCGTTCGATCGTGACTGCCACTGGCCGTCCCGGCCGGCCATGCTGCAGGGCATTGCTCATCAGATTGGTCAGCGCGCGCTGCAGCAGCGACACATTGACGCGTACCCTCGCGTCGCCGCTGACAAGCAGCGTGGAGCCGGCTTCCTCGAACAGCATGTCGAGGAAGTCCGCGCTGCGCCGCACCTCTTGCGCCACGGACACTTCCACCAGGTCGCGGGCCAGCGCGCCGCGGTCGGACTGCGCCAGGAACAGCATGTCGATGACGATGTGGCTCAGGCGCTCCAGGTCTTCCAGATTGGACTGCAGGATCTCTTCCAGTTCCGCGACGCTACGCGGGCGGGACAGCGCCACCTGGGTCTGGCCGATGACATTGCCAAGCGGTGTGCGCAGTTCATGCGCCACGTCCGCATTGAAGGCGGACAGTTGCTGGTAGGCGTGCTCGAGCTTGTCAAGCGCGCCGTTGAAGGCATGCACCAGCCCGCACAGTTCGGCGGGCAGGTCGGCATCGGGCAGGCGCTCGAGCTGCTTGGGGTCGAGCGCGCTGGCGTGGTGCGACAGCCGTTCGATCGGCGCCAGGCCAGCCTTGGCGATGCGCCAGCCGAGCAGGCTCACGGCGATCACGCCCAGCACCGATGACACCACCAGTGAGATCCCCAGCGTGCGGCTGGTCTCGAAAAACGCCGCCTGGTCCACTGCCACGGCCAGCACTACCTCGGGGCGCTCCTCCAGCGCGGGGATGCGGCGTTTGAGCACCAGGAAGCGGTTGTCGTCGAATTCCACCTCCCACACGTCCGGCGCGCGCGGCGTGGCCTCGGCGCCGCGCGGGAAGGGTTCGCCGTAGCTGAAGCGCGGATCGGCGCTTTCCACGACATAGCGCACGCTATGGTCGGCCGGCGTCAGGGTGCGCAGCATAGCGCCAAAGCGCTCCCACTGCTGTTCAGTGCCCATGCCCGCGGCCTTGGAGCCGGCCAGGTCGAAGCGGGCACGGATCTCGCCAAGCTGGCGTTTTTCCAGCTCCAGGCACTGCACGCGGTAGAGCACCAGGCCGGTGACGGTGAAGACCAGCGCCGCGGCCAGGCCGAACATGGCCGCCAGCCGCACCGCGATAGAACGTTTCCGGGTCATGCCAGCAGGCCGTCGCGCAGTTCAAGCACGTAGCCCATGCCGCGGATGGTATGCAGCAGCTTGGGCTCGCCGGGCCAGTCCAGCTTGGCGCGCAGTCGCTTGACGGCCACCTCGACCACATTGGTGTTGCAATCAAAGCTGATGTCCCAGACCAGTTCGGTGATCGCGGTCTTGGAGACGATCTGTCCGTGCCGCCGCGCCAGCACCGACAGCAGCGTGAACTCGCGCGCGCTCAGGTCGAGGCGGCGCGTGCCGCGCGTGGCACGGCGCGACAGCAGGTCGATGCGCAGGTCGCCCACGGTCAGCTGCGCAGGCTCGGTCTGGCGGCCGCGCCGCGTCAGCACGTTGAGCCGCGCGAGCAATTCCAGGAAGGAAAAGGGCTTGGACAGGTAGTCGTCGGCACCGGCGTCAAAGGCATTGAGGCGGTCGTCCAGGTCATCGCGCGCAGTCAGCATCAGCACCGGCGTCAGTTGCTCGCGGCGCAGCGACTTCAGCAGCGAGACGCCATCCATGACCGGCAGCATGACATCCAGCACGATGGCATCGTAGGGCTCGGTACAGGCCAGGTGCAGGCCGTCCACGCCGTTGTTGGCCGTATCGACGACATAGCCGTTCTCGGACAGGCCGCGGCGCAGGTAATCGACTGTCTTGATTTCATCTTCGACCAGCAGGAGTTTCATGGGTCCAGTCCTCTGAATCTAAGCAATATAGAGGAAGTCTCCGGATCGAACCTGTCAATCCTGTCAGTTGCGATGTTGCTGCACCGAACCAGTGCAGCCATGCCGCCAGCGCCCGCCGCGCAGGCACGGCGTGCCTGTGAAAGAGACGGTTTGGCCGCGAAAGCCGCCGGCGCACGCCGTGCCTGTCGCAATTGTCAGCAACGCGTCAGGGTGGCGTCGGCAACGCTCCATAGACTGTATCTGTGCCTGGCCAGGCCGATTCACCTTCACAAACAGGAGTCCCTCCATGATCCCAACCAAGAGAATCGACCATCACGGCAGCGCAGGCCGCCGTACCGCGCGCGGCGCACGTGCGCGCTGGACGCGCATGCTGTGGCTCCGCGGCAGCACGCCTCGGCGCACGCTGCTGCATGCCCTGATCCCGACCATGCTGATGATGGCCTGCGCAAGCATCTCATTGTCGGCGCGGGCCGCGCCGCGGCCGGTTGACCCGTACACCGACGGAGCCGCGAGCGCGGCAGCAGCCAAGAGCCGTTTCGATGTGTTTAGCGATGGCGCCCGCGTGCTTGGCCAGCGCGACACGTTCACCGATGGCGCGCGCAGCCAGCCCCGGCCCGCCGACGCCAACGGCTGAGCTCGCGCGCGCTCAAGCCGCACTCAATCCGCATTCAAGCCGCACTCAAGCGATAGAATCAACCGGCGGCTTTCGTCAATGCCGCCGGGCCGTCTTATGAGGAGCAATGATGACGCTAACCCCTGCCATCGGCCACGGCCGACTGCAGGCCCGCCAGGCCAGGACTGCTGCCGCGTGCACGACTTCGTTGCTCGATGGCGGCCTGGTCCTCGACCATCGCCATTGGGTCTGCGGCGAGGCGGAATTCCATTGGAGTGCTCCGCGCCACCTGATCGTGCTGACCGAGTCCGGGACGACCGGGCGCACCTGTGTTTCCAGCGAAGGCCGTGTGATGCACGACGGGCGCGACAGGCCGGGGACGCTTAGTTTTGTGCCCGCTCACGCCGAGCGCAGCGGCCATTTCCGCGACGCTGACCTGGTGTATACGGCGCTATGGATCGATCCCGCGCTGAACCTGCCGGGCTGCGACCGGTTGGCGCAATTGTCCATGCGCATCAACGACACGGCCGACGCCGTGGTCCAGGCATTGCTGAAATCGCTCAGCGCGGAGATGGCCGCGGGCCGTGTTCCGGAAGCCGTCTACCTTGAGCACCTGGTCGCGCTGGTGTCGCTGCGCATCGCCGGCGCCATGCCGGCGGCACCGGTGCGCCGCATGCCGGGGCTGGGCAAACGGTTGCTGGCGCGCGTGACAGACTACATCGACGCGCGGCTGGACACGTCGCTTTCACTGAGCGACCTGGCTGGCGTGGCCGGCATGCCGGTGGACACCTTCGCGCGCCGCTTCAAGGCGGAAACGGGAATGGGGCCACATGCCTACGTCATCGCGCGGCGCGTGCGGCGCGCGCAATGCCTGCTGCGCAGCAGTCCGATGCCGATCAGCGCCCTCGCGCTGGAGTTGGGTTTTTCCAGCCAGAGCCATTTCACGTCCACCTTTCAACGCCTGACCGGCACGACGCCCCGCAGCTATCGGACGCAAATGGATCAGACGCACATGGGCCAGGATTCTGATATTTCCTCCTGATATCTGAAAGAAGCGCTGCCGCAGCGTCCGACATACTGCCAGGGCTGGCTGTGACGGCTTCCGCGGGGGAAGTCTGTCGCGCCGCGCGGCAAGGCCAGGCCAAGCCAGACCTTGTCCATATCAGGAGCAGACCATGGATCAGGCAGACCATCCGCAAAACCCGGGTCGCCGCGCTGTGCTGCGGGCCAGTGCGGCAAGCGGCGTGTTCTTCGCAGTCGGTCCCGGGCCGAGCCAGGCCGCATCGGGCCCGAGTGCGCCGGCGGCCGCCGTGCCAGTGCGGCCGCTCACGCTGCGTATCAATGGCGCGGAACACGCGGTCGAGCTGGACGTGCGCACGACCCTGCTGGACGCGCTGCGCAACCAGCTGGCCATGACTGGCACCAAGAAGGGCTGTGACCACGGCCAGTGCGGCGCCTGCACCGTGCTTGTGAACGGCCGCCGTATCAATGCGTGCCTGACGCTGGCGGTCATGCATGAAGGCGACGAGATCACCACCATCGAAGGCCTGGCCGACGGCGATGCGCTGCATCCGGTGCAATCCGCTTTTATCGCGCGCGATGCTTTCCAGTGCGGCTACTGTACGCCCGGGCAGATCTGCTCGGCCGTGGGGATGCTGGCCGAGGTTCGCGCCGGCTGGCCCAGCCATGCAAGCAGTGATGTTGCTGCGCGTGAGTTCCCGCTCGACGAGGCTGAGATACGCGAGCGCATGAGCGGCAACCTGTGCCGTTGCGCAGCCTATCCGAACATCGTCGCCGCCATCCGCGACGCTGCGCAAGGAGGACGTTCATGACCCCCTTCACCTACGAACGCGCGGAAGATCCGGCGCAAGCCGTGCAGGCCGTGGCCTCCCGGGCCGGCGCTCGCTTTGTTGGCGGCGGCACCAACCTGCTCGACCTGATGAAGCTGCGCATCGAGCAGCCGCGCCATCTGGTCGACCTCAGCCGCCTGCCGCTGGCAGCGATCGACGAGACGGCGGAGGGCGGGCTGCGCATCGGCGCACAGGTGCGCAACGGCGATCTGGCGGCCGATCCCCGCGTGCGGGCGCGCTATCCGCTGCTGTCGCAGGCGCTGCTCGCCGGTGCGTCGGGGCAGATCCGCAACAAGGCTTCGACCGCGGGCAACCTGTTGCAGCGTACGCGCTGCGCCTATTTCTACGACCCGCATATGCCCTGCAACAAGCGCACGCCCGGCAGCGGTTGCGCGGCGATGGAGGGCCACAACCGCATGAATGCCATCCTGGGCGCCAGCGATGCCTGCATCGCCGTGCACCCGTCGGACATGGCCGTGGCGATGGTGGCGCTGGATGCGCAGGTGCACACCGTATTGCCGCGGGGCGGCGGGCGCGTCATTGCCTTGCGCGAGCTGCACCGCTTGCCGGGCGCGACGCCACATATCGAAACCCAGCTCGGGCATGGCGAGATGATCGCCGCGGTCACCCTGCCGCCGCCGCCGCCCGGCCGGCAGCTATACCGCAAGGTGCGCGACCGTGCTTCGTATGCGTTTGCGCTGGTGTCGGTGGCGCTGGTGCTGGACCTGAGAGACGGCCGCGTGCAGGCGACGCGTATCGCGTTGGGCGGCGTGGCCCCGCGCCCCTGGCGGGCGGACGCCGCCGAGCAGGTGCTGGCCGGCAAATTGGCGGAAGCGCCAAGCTGGCGGGCGGCCGCTGATGCGGCACTGGCGGGCGCCCGCGGCCATGGCGGCAACGATTTCAAGATTCCGCTGGCCGCGCATACCTTGCGGCAGACCTTGACTGCCGCCGCGATGGCCGCCCCGAAGCGGGCATGACGCAGGCTGGTAATCCGATGCGCTGGTAGCCAGTGGGCTGCCCCGATGGCAATAGAGAGGGACAGAAAGCATGACGACGAATATGCAGGGTAGTGCTGGCAGGGGACCGGGCGCTCCGGTGGGCTTGCCTGTCGACCGGGTTGACGGCAGGCTGAAGGTGACAGGCCGCGCCACCTATGCCTACGAGCAGCGGGTGGCCGGCGCCGCGCCGCCGGCTTACGGCTATATCGTGGGCGCCACGGTCGCTCGCGGCCGCATCCTTGCCATCGATACCCGGCAAGCACGGCAGGCGCCCGGGGTGCTCCATGTGATGACGCATCTCAACGCGCCGGCGCAGCCGCCGTTCGGGCCATCGGTACCGCCCACACCGCGCGACGTGTTTACGCGCGCCCGGCCATACCTGGCATCGGACCACGTGCGCTATTACGACGAGCCGGTGGCGCTGGTCGTGGCGGAGACCTTCGAAGCGGCGCGCGCCGCCGCCGCGCTGGTGCAGGTGCGCTACCAGGCCGCGAAGGGTGAATTCGAGTTGGCGCCCAGGCTGGCCGAAGCCTACAAGCCACCGCGCACCAACGCGGGTTTTGCGCCCGACAGCGCGACGGGAGATTTCGAGAGTGCGTTTTCCCAGGCCGCTGTTGCGCTGGACGTGACATACGCCACGCCGTACCAGAGCCACAACCCGATGGAGCCGCACGCCACGATGGCGGTATGGTCGGATGCCGGGCTGACCGTCTATACCGGGACGCAGACCGTCAGCAATTTCCAGGCAGGGCTGGCTGCCACGCTGCGTATCCCGCCGGAACGCGTGCGCATCGTCAGCCCCTTCACCGGCGGCGGTTTTGGTGCCAAGCTGATCGTCCATGCCGACACCGTGCTGGCTGCGCTGGCAGCGCGCGAATTGCGGCGGCCCGTGAAGATCGCACTGACGCGCCAGCAAATGTACGCCAATGCCGGTCACCGCGCGGCCATGTCGCACCGTGTACGCCTGGGCGCGGACCGCGACGGCCGGCTCTCGGCGATGGCTTATGAAGTCTGGTCGGCCACCTGCCGGTTCGAGGAATTCTGCGAGCAGACCGCGGTGTTTGCTCGCGCGTTGTACGCCGCGCCCCACCGCACGACGCGCCACCGGCTGGTGCCGGTGGACCTGAATCGCGGCGAATGGATGCGTTCGCCAGGCGAGGCGCCAGGCATGCAGGCTTTCGAGTGCGCCATGGACGAACTGGCCGAACGCCTGGGGCTCGATCCCATCGAACTGCGCGTGCGCAACGAGCCCGGCCGCGAGCCCGAGACCGGCCTGCCTTATTCGACCCGAAACCTGGTGGACTGCATGCGCACTGGCGCCGGGCGCTTCGGCTGGCAGCGCCGACGGGCGGCGCCGCGCAGCGTGCGCGAGGGGCGCTGGCTGGTGGGCATGGGCATGGCGGCGGCAATACGGCCGAACTACCTCGGCGCCGCGGCGGCGCAGGTGGCCATGGACATTCGCGGGCGCGTCACGGTGCGCCTGGATATGACCGACATCGGCACCGGCACCTACACCATCCTGGCGCAGATCGCGGCCGAGAGCCTGGGCGTACCCCTGAACTGGGTGCGGGTCGAACTGGGGGACAGCCGGTTTCCTCGCACGGCGGGGTCTGGCGGGTCCTGGGGCGCGGCAAGCTCCGGTTCCGCGGTTGCTGATGCCTGCGGCCAGCTCAAGCGCCGGATAGTATCGGCCGCGCGCGGGCGGGACGGTGTGGCGCCGGCCGAAGGCGCCGCCACGGATGTGCGCTTCGCCAATGGCGCAATCACCTTGAACGGGCGGACGCAGCGCCTGGACGACCTGCTGCCGCGTGTCGCGCCCGGCGGACTGCAGGCGGAAGGCCGGGTGGCAGGCATGGACGAGGCGTACAAAGCGTACTCGCAGCATGCCTATGGCGCGCATTTCGCCGAGGTGGCCGTCGATGCCGATACCGGTGAAGTGCGCATGCGGCGCATGCTGGCTGTCATCGGGGCCGGCCGCATCCTGAATCCCAAGACGGCGCGCTCACAGATACTTGGCGGTATGGCGTGGGGCATCGGCGCGGCCCTGATGGAGCAGACGCTGCTGGATGCGCGATACGGCAATTTCATCAACCACGATCTTGCCGAATATCACGTGCCGGTCAACGTCGATGTGGCGCAGATGGACGTGGTGTTCCTGGAGGAACCCGACTTCAATGCCAACCCGCTGGGCGTCAAGGGGCTGGGGGAACTGGGCGTGTGCGGCGCGGGAGCAGCGGTGGCGAATGCGGTTTACAACGCCACCGGGGTGCGGGTGCGCGAGTTCCCGGTGACATTGGACAAGCTGCTTACCGGGCTGCAGGCTGCGGAACAGGGTGCATAGCGTCAGGGATGCCAGGTCGAGGGCTTTTCAATCTGCATGGCAGGCCGTTGGCTGCCTGCCATCGCATACGACAGCTTGTTCGCGGCGTCGACCACGGTCTGCGCCAGTTCCAGCAAGCGCTCCTCGCTGAGCCGTGAAGTCGGTCCGGAAATACACATCGAACCCAGCAGGCGCCAGTGCAATCCGAACACCGGTGCGGAGACGCTGGAGACTTCCGGCTCGCGCTCGCCGAGCGACAGGTGGAATCCGCGGCGCCGGATCATTTCATAAAGCTCGCCTGGCTCACCTGAGAACGCCAGGATGACCCGGCCGGGCGAGCCGCTGTCCAGTGGCAGTGCCGCGCCGATCCTGACGTGATGGCGGATGGCCTGCGGGCCTTCGACGCGGACGAGGCAGGTTCGCTGCCGGCCTTCGCGGACGTAGAACGAAGCGCTTTCACCGGTCTTGATCGTCAGTTCCCGCAGCACAGGCTCCACCACTTCCTGCACATTGAACGTTGCCTGGTAGCACGCGCCCAGCCAGCCCGCCGCGCGGCCGAGCCGCCAGCTGCCGTCTTCCTTCTGCACCAGGTAGTTGTCCGCCGCCAGCGTGCGGGCCAGCCGCAGCACCGTGGTCTTGTGGATGCCCGTGCGCCGGCTCAATTCGGCCAGCGACAGTTGCGGATCGTTGACTCCAAAGGCTTCCAGCACGCGCAAGGCGCGCGTCACAGCGATCACGGCATTTGGGCCTTCATCGCCTGATGAAGCGGTATATGTGTCACTTTTTGGGTTCATGGCACGAAATGCGGTGCACTGTGTGAAACGGCATTGTATGCCGTGAAACGACGCACCACAATCCGAATCACAACGAAACCAGATTCGGAGACACCCATGAAGGCAATATCCCGTCGCGGCGCTCTGGCCCTTGCAGGCCTCCTGATGGCATCCGCCACTGTCCATGCCGCGCCGCAGTATCCCGGCAAGCCGATCCGGGTCATCGTCCCGTTTCCCGCCGGCGGAGGCACCGACATCATCGCGCGGGAAGTGACCAATACCGTCGCCAAGGCGACCGGCTGGGTCTTTGTCGTAGAGAACAAGCCGGGCTCCGGCGGCAACCTGGGCGTGGACGCAACGGCCAAGGCGCCCGCCGATGGCTACACCATCGCCATGGGTCAGACCAGCAACCTGGCCATCAATCCCTCGCTGTACGAACGGCTGCCTTATGACCCGTTGAAGGATCTTGCGCCGATCAGCCTGGTGGCGTCCGCACCGCTGGTGCTGGTGACGCACGTCAACTCGCCATACAAGACGATGAAGGACGCGATCCAGTCCGCCAGGGCAAAGCCCGGATCGTTGAATTTTGCCTCGCCGGGCAATGGCACCGTTGCGCACCTGGGTGGCGAGCAACTGCAAGGTACCGCGAAAGTGAAGTTCACCCATGTGCCGTACAAGGGCGCCGCACAGGCGGTCAACGACCTGATGGGCGGGCAGGTCGACCTGTACATGGCGTCCGTGCCGACGCTGCTAGGGCATATCAAGAACAACAAGCTGCGGCCGCTTGCGGTGACGTCAGGGAAGCGCTTGCCAGACTTGCCCCAGGTGCCGACCGTTGCCGAGTCGGGCTATCCCGGCTTCGAGACGGCGACCTGGTTCGGCTTCGTCGCGCCTGCCGCGACACCGAAAGAAATCGTCGTGCGCCTGAATACCGAGTTCAACAAGGCGCTCCAGTCCCCGGCGCTCGCCAGGAAGCTGAACGAACAAGGCGCGTCGGTGCTGGGTGGCACGCCCGACGCATTCACGGCGCTGATCAAACAGGACATCGGACGCTGGGCCGCGGTCATCAAGACCTCCGGCACGAAGCTGGATTGACCGACCCGCGTATCCACCTATCCCTCTCAAATTGCTGGAGCTCTCCATGACTTTGCCCAACATCATCAAATCGTTCGATCGCGTGCCCGCCGACATCGTCGCCCGTGCCGCCAGATTCCAGCCTGCGATCCTGTCGGATGTCGGCGGACGGCGCGGCGCCTTGCACGGCCGGATCAAGGCCTTGCGTCCGACCATGAAAGTCGCCGGCCCGGCATTCACCGTGGAAGTCCGTCCGGGCGACAACCTGATGATCCATGCGGCACTGGCGCTTGCGCAGCCGGGCGATGTGCTGGTCGTGGACGGCAAGGGCGACCAGACCTCGGCGCTGATGGGAACCATCATGATGCATGCCGCCCGCCAGCGTGGCCTTGCCGGTGTCGTCATCGACGGCGCGGTCCGGGACAGCCTTGAGCTGGACGACATGCAGTTCCCGGTCTTTTCGGTGGGCACGAATCCCAATGGGCCGACCAAGGAAGTCGGCGGCCGCATCGGACATCCCATTTCCGTCGGGGGCGTGACGGTGAACCCGGGCGACTATATCTGTGGCGATGCCGATGGCCTGGTCGTGGTGGAGCGCGAGAAGATCGAAGCCCTGCTCGATGCCGCGGCGAAGAAGGAAGAGGCTGAAGCCGCGCGCATTGCCCAGATCAAGGAGGGCAACACCACCGCGCCCTGGCTGCTGGCATCGCTGGTGACCGCCGGCGTCCTCAAGGTGGGGGAAGCATTGTGATGAAGCGGCCGGTCATTATCGTCACGGGTGCGGACCTGGCACCGGAAGCCCTCGCGCTGCTCGGTGGCTATGAGGTTGTATTCGCCGGGAAGACGCCCCAGACCGCCGACCTGGTCGCACTGGCGGCGAAGCACAACCCTGTCGGCATCATCGTGCGCTACGGCTGCGTGACGGCAGAAGTCATGGACGCCGCCCCCGCCTTGCGCGTGATTTCGAAACACGGCACCGGCACCGACACCATCGACAAGGCCGCAGCCGAGGCGCGTGGTATCAAGGTGACCGCCGCCGCCGGGGCAAACGCCGCTGCCGTGGCGGAACACGCGCTGGCGCTGATGCTTGCGTGCGCCAAGTCGGTGGTGCAACTGGATGCGCGCATGCATGCCGGCCACTGGGACAAAGCCACGCACAAGAGCCTGGAATTGAACGGCCTCACCATCGGCCTCATTGGCCTCGGCGCGATCGGGCGACGGTTCGCCAGAATGTGCGATGCCATCGGCATGCGGGTGATCGGCTTCGATCCGTTTGCCGCGGACCTGCCGGACTATATCGAGGCTGTCCCGCTGGAAAGCATTTGGGACGGCTCGGATGTCATCTCGCTGCAATGCCCGTTGACGGCCGAGAACAGGGAAATGGTCAATGCCGGCACACTGGCACGGTGCAAGCGTGGCGTGATCCTTATCAACACCGCGCGCGGCGGGCTGATTGACGAAGCGGCGCTGCTGGAAGTCGTCCGCTCGGGCCACGTGGCTGCTGCCGGCCTGGATAGTTTTGCGCGCGAGCCGATGCAGGTGCCGCATAGTTTCCAGGGACAGCCGGGCTTCGTGCTCAGCCCGCATATCGGTGGCGTGACCAGTGCGGCCTACGTCAATATGGGTGTCGCAGCGGCGAACAATATCCTGGCGGTTCTGGACAAGCTGGCCGAGCCGGCGCTTGGACAGCACTAGCCCCAGTACCCCGATAAGAACGTTCGCTGAATGGAGACAACATGAAACACAAGCACGTCGGAGCTTCGCTGCTCCGTGCGCTGGCAATTGCCGTGCTCGCCGCCATGTCGATGGCGGTGCAAGCCCAGGGTTGGCCAGCCAAGCCGGTCAAGATCATCGTTCCTTACCCGCCTGGCGGCGCCGTGGACGCAGTCACCCGCAAGATGGCGCAGCGGCTCTCCGAGCAGACGGGGCGGAGCTTCTATGTCGAGAACAAGGCCGGCGCGACCGGAACGATCGGCTCGGCCCAGGTCGCACGCGCCGCGCCGGATGGCTACACGCTGCTCGCCAACGATACGACCTACGCGCTGTTGCCCCACATCTTCAAGTCGCTTCCTTTCGACCCGGCAAAGGACCTGCAACCCGTCGCGGCATACGTGTTCGCCCCGATGGGCGTGGTGGTCAAGGCTGACGGAAAGTACAAGACGCTGGCCGACCTGATTGCCGCGGCGAAGTCCGACGACAAGGTTTCCTACGGATCGGGCGGGCCAGGCTCGACGCCGCATTTCGCCAGCGAAGCCCTTGGCCTGGCCACCGGAACGCATTTCATGCACGTGCCATTCAAAGGCGCCGGCGAAGCAACCGTCGCGCTGCTGAGCGGTACCGTCGATTTCCAGATGGCTTCGATTCCGGGCGTGATCGGGCAGGTCAAGGGCAACAAGCTGGCGGTGCTGGCGGTCAGCGGCACGAAACGCCTGCCCGCGCTGGCCAGCGTGCCCACTTTTGCCGAGGCTGGTGTCAAGGGCTACGGTGTCACCAATTTCACCGGCTTGTGGGCGCCCAAGGGCACGCCCGCCGACGTGCTCGACCGCATGCAGAAGGAGGTCGGCAAGGCCATGGCCACGCCAGACATGCAGGCTTATGCTGAGAGTATCGGTGCCGAGCCGGGCTATTGGGATGCCGGAGCGTTCAGGACCGAAATGGCCGGCAGGACCGCATTCTGGGGGAAGGTTGCCCGTGGTACGGGGTTTCAGAAGCAGTAATGGGCGCACCGCCGCTAAAAGACAAACAACAGCGAACAACAGGTGTCGAGACATGTTCTTACTGAATTCACCGGTCATCCGCGAGGCAGCGTCGTATTCCAGCCTTCCTGCGCGCTATCGCCATCCGCGGCGAAGCGAATGGTCCAGGGCGAACCAGGGCGGTCGCGAGATCGATTCCTTCCTGGAAGGACCGGTCGTCGACGATGCCGGCAACCTGTACGTCACCGATATCCCCAATGGCCGGATCTTCAGGATCGACCAGAAGGGCGATTGGGATTTGGTTGCCGAATGGGACGGCGAGCCCAATGGAATGAAGTTCCTGGATCCGGGGAGTCTGTTGGTGCTGGTCACGGACTACCGCAACGGGCTGATGGAAGTCGACCTGCGCGCCGGCAGTGTCCGGCCGTACCTGTCACGCCGTAATACCGAAAGCTTCAAGGGCGTCAACGACCTGACGTTGGATTCGCAGGGCAACATCTACTTCACCGATCAGGGTCAAACGGGTTTGCATGACCCCAGCGGCCGGGTGTATCGCCTGACCCGGGCAGGGCGGCTCGAACTGCTGCTCGACAATGTGCCAAGCCCGAACGGCATCGTGCTGTCGCCAGACGAGCGCTTCCTGTTCGTCGCCGTCACCCGGGGCAACTGCGTGTGGCGCATGCCCTTGCAGGAGGACGGCAGCGTATCCAAGGTCGGGCAGTTCTTTACGTCATATGGTCCCAGCGGGCCGGACGGCCTCGCCATGGACGTCGATGGCCGCCTCCTTGTCGCCAATCCGGGACTTGCCTATGTCTGGGTGCTCAATCATCGCGCCGAGCCAGTCGAGGTGATCCGAGGGTCTCCCGGGCATTCGCTGACGAACGTTGCCTTTGGCGGAGCGGATCGAAGCACGCTTTACGTTACCGATTCCACTGCTGGCGAGATTCTCCAAATTGGCATGTCGGTGTCCGGCGTGAAGTCAGGCTGCTTGGTGAGGTGAGCCGGGCACGAGGGCGCACTTATTGGAGGACTGGCCTCGGCAACTAATGGTATGGCGTGTCGAGAGCGCCATTTCTCACTTTGGTTCGTTGCTTTCCCGCATACGTACTATCACCTAATGCTGCAATGCGACAATTCCTTTGCTACAATTCGGGAAAACCCCATAAGGGTAACCCCTAAAGGAAGGAAGCCATGAACACCCAATCCGACATCAAGCTGACCGATCAACTGGAACGTGACCTCATCGAGCGTGAGCTCGGCAAGCAAAGCCTGGGCTTCGTGCACGACGCCAAGCGCGCCATCGCCGCAGTGCAGGAAGTCATCGCCCGCCTGCAGTCGCAAGCCCGCAAGGCCAAGGTGGTCTACGCCAACGGCTAAGCAGTTTCCCAGCGGTATTGCAGTACCCGCGGCCCTTGGTGGCTGCGTTGTAGAACCGGCCAGACGCGCGCCCGCCACGGGCAAGACGGCGGCCGGTTTTGTTTTGCCTGCTCATTGATCCCATGCAGGCGGATATGCCTTGTGAGCAACTTTGACAAGGCTTGCCAGACCTTTTCATTTTGTCGCGGCGCAGCCGGAGGCTATCTTGGATGCCTTTGCAGAACCGTCCGCGACCATGCCCCCGCTTGTCATCGTGTGCCTGCTGATCACTTACGTGGTCTGGGGTACGACCTACCTGGCGATCCGCTTTACGCTGGAGAGCTTTCCGCCGCTGTTCATGACGGGTACGCGCTTTCTCTGCGCGGGCCTGCTGCTGACCGCCTGGCTGGCGTGGCGCGGCACGCCGATGCCGTCGTGGCGGCTGCTGCGCAACTGCGCGGTGCCGGCGCTGTTCCTGCTGGTAGGCGGCATGGGATTGACCGCGATTGCCGAGCAGACCATCTCGTCGGGCGCGACGACGGTCATGATCGGCTCGATGCCGATCTTTGCGCTGATCTGGGCAGCCTGCTTCGGCCAGCGACCGAAGTGGTACGAGTATTTGGCGATTGCGATCGGCAGCGCGGGCATCCTGGTGCTGACCGCCGGAGCGGAATTCCGCGTCAGCACGGGCGGCGTGGTGGCGCTGATGCTGGCGGTGGCAAGCTGGTCGTTCGGCTCGCAACTGGTGCGCCGGCTCGAACTGCCGCAGGGTGCGGCGGCCTTTGCCGCGGAGATGCTGATCGGCGGTGTGGTGCTGATGGGGCTTTCGGCGCTGCGGCAAGAGCCGTGGCCGGCGTCGCTGTCGTCAATCAGCGCGCAGGCCGGCTGGGCCTGGGTCTACCTGGTGGTGGCGGGTTCGCTGGTGGCGTTCTCTGCCTATATGTACCTGGTGGCCACGGTCAGCCAGACGCTGTCGGCGAGCTATGTCTACGTCAATCCGCCGGTGGCACTGGCGATGGGCGCCTGGCTGGGTGGGGAGCTGATCGCGCCGCAGACCCTGTATGCGGTGGTCTTGATTCTGCTGGCGCTGGCCGTGCTGAGCGTCGGCACGCTGCGCACGGCGCAGGCGGCTGCCTGACACCCTCAAGCCCGGAGGCTCAGCTGCCCGACTGTTCCTGGATCCAAAGCGACAGCCTCACCTTGTAGGCCTGCTGGATATGGCGCCGGGCGATCTGCTCGGCCTGCGCCGGATCCCGCTTTTCCAGGGCTTCGACCAGGGCGGTGTGCTCTTCATAGGAGCTGCGCGCGCGGCCGGGCACTGCCAGCGTGGTGCGCCCCAGCAGCGCCATCGATTCGTGCAGCGACCGCAGGTTCTTCAGCAGATAGCGATTGTGGGCGCAGCGGTGCAGGGTTTCGTGGAACAGCCGGTTGTTCTGCGCCAGCCGGTCCGGATCGTCGGCGAATGCCAGGTCGCGTTCGACGATATCGCGCAGCAGCGAAATCTCCACATCGGTGGCATGGCGCGCGGCCAGTGCCGCGGCAGTGCCTTCCAGCACCTCGCGCATCACATACAGCTCGCTGACCATGCTGGCGTCGAGCTGGGTCACCATCATGCCCCGGTTGGGCTCGTTGACCACCAGGCCTTCCGACTCCAGCCGCGACAGGGCTTCGCGCACCGGCGTGCGCGACAACCCCAGCGATTCCGCCAGTTCTACTTCGCGCAGCCGGGTACCGGGAGATAGCTGTCCCGCCTGGATGGCGGCGCGCAGTTGCTGGTAGGCGCGCTCCGAGCGCGGGAGCGATGCAGCCTGGCCGCCGTCGGCGGCACCGGCAAACTCTTGAGAAATCATGTGAGGCTGGCTGGTGCGGTTTGACTGTCGTAGCCAGCCATCATACCCGCTCAAGCGCGCCTGACATCACGGCGTCGCAATATCCTGCAAAGCGGCGCCTGGCTTGAACCCGCCCCTTCTTCATTGTGAAATGGGGTCTAAGCCTGGGGCGGGTGGTACTGGTACAGCCACGTCTCGGACAGCGGCTTGCCGTTCAGGCGCAGGAACAGGCGGATGTCGACCGGCCCCTTGCCGTCGGTGGCCAGGTCGAACTGGGCGCGCCAGTGGCCGGGCACGTTGTTGGGCACGGCTTCGGTGAAGACGTAGGAGAAGGTGCCGCGCGAAGCGGTCAGCACCGCTTCGGGCTTGACGCCGAACGGCAGCTTTTCCAGCGGCGCGCCCTTGAACTCGACCATGAACTTGCGCACGCCCTTGGGCCGCGGCTGCCCGGGCTGACCGCCGTTGCCCAGGCGCGTGGCCACGCAGCGCGCCAGCGGCGACGGGTTCGGTTCGTCGGCCTGCCAGTGCAGGCGATAGCGCAGGCGGTAGGTGGCGCCGGCCTTGGCGGGCGCCTTGGGGACCCACATGGCGACGATATTGTCGTGGATCTCGTCGTCGGTGCGCAGCTCGACCAGTTGCACGGCACCGGCGCCCCAGCCGTCGCGCGGCTCGACCCACAGGCTCGGACGGCGTTCGTAGTTGACGCCGTCCTGGTAGTGGTCGAACAGGCGGTCGCGCTGCAGCAGGCCGAAACCCTTGGGATTGTCGTCGGAGAATGCCGATGCCGTGGTCTGGGGCGGGTTATTGAGCGGGCGCCAGATATGCTCGCCGGCGCCGTTCCAGATAGCGAGGCCGTCGGAGTCGTGGACTTCAGGACGCCAGTCGGTGATGCCCTTGATGCTTTCCGAGAACCAGTACATCGAGGTCAGTGGCGCCAGTCCAAGCCGCGCTACGTCCTTGCGCAGGAACAGCGCGCATTCCACGTCCATGATCACGGCCTTGGCGCGCTGCATCACGAAGCGGTAGGCGCCGGAGATGCTGGGGCCGTCGAGCAGGGCGTAGACCGTGACGGTATCGCCGTTGCCTTCCGGGGTCTCGAACCAGAAATGGGTGAAGGCAGGGAATTCCTCGGACTTTCCTGCCTCGGCCACGTCGATGGCGATGCCGCGCGCCGACAGGCCGTACTGGTACAGGTCGCCGATGGCGCGGAAGTAAGAGGCGCCCAGGAAGGCGACCCAGTCGTTCTTGCGCCAGTCGCGCGTCTTCTGGTCGCCAAGGCGGCTTTCCTGGAAACGGAAGCCGGCGAAGCCGCTGCCAGGCGGCAACTTGTGCGCGGGGCTGTCGGCCGGCATGTCGAAGTAGGCATCGTCATAGACGATCTCGCGGGCGCGGCCGGCGCCGTCCTTGCCGCGCTCGATCACATGCATGCGCACCGGGGTGCGGAAGAAAGTGCCGAGATGGAAGAAGGTGACCGGGAACTGGCCCGGACCCTTGGCAAACAGCGCATCGTCGGTGCGGAATCGGATCTTGCCATGGGCATCGTAGTCGATGCGTGACAGCACGTCGGCAGGCGGCGAGGGCGGCGGGGCATAAGGCTTGGCAGCCAGGGCGCGCGCCCGCTCGATCAGGGCGTCGAAGCCGAACGGCTGGGCGTCGCCGAGCTTGATCCGGCTGGCTGCCAGCACCGATGGGGTAATGCCCAGCGCGGCCAGGGCAGCGGAGGCGGTGGCGGAGACCAGCAGGGTTCGGCGGTTCATCATATGGCGAAAGCGTCCTTTCTTGTCCGTGAGTTGAGCAGAACTCTAAAAGACGGCGTTTCCCGGGAAAAGTTCGGACACCGTCTGTTACAGCCTGCGGCGGCACATGCGTCACATCGTGGCGCCACTGCGCTCAATGGGGCTCGCCGCGCGCGCGACGCGCCTGGCGCCGCTGCCGCGCCAGCATGTTCAGCCCTTCCACCGCGGCCGAGAACGCCATCGCCGTATAGATATAGCCCTTGGGCACATGATGGCCGAGCCCTTCGGCGACCAGCGTCATGCCGATCATCATCAGGAATGCCAGCGCCAGCATCACGATGGTCGGGTTGCGGTTGATGAAGTTCGCCAGCGGCGTGGCGGCGAACAGCATCGCCAACACCGCGGCGATCACCGCGACGAACATGATCTGGACATGCTCGGTCATGCCGACCGCCGTAATGATGCTGTCGATCGAGAACACCAGGTCCAGCAGCAGGATCTGGCCGATCGCGGCAGCAAAGCTGTGCACCACCTTGCCGGTGCCATTGTCTTCGCCTTCCTGGTCCACGGTGACGTGGTGATGGATTTCGCGGGTGGCCTTCCACACCAGGAAGGCACCGCCGGCGATGAGGATGATGTCGCGCCACGACAGCCCCTGGCCAAGGATCGTGAAGACCGGTTCGGTCAGCTTGACGATGATGGCGATGGTGGCCAGCAAGCCAAGTCGCATCAGCAGCGCCAGCGTGATGCCGATCTTGCGCGCCTTTTCGCGCATCTCTATGGGCAGCTTGTTGGTCAGGATCGAAATGAAGATCAGGTTATCGATCCCCAGCACGATTTCCATGGCCACCAAGGTGGCCAGCGCCGCCCAAGCGGCGGGATCCTGCAGCAATGCCAGCGACGATTCCATGAATGGGCTCCGGTGTCAGTCAGCAACCGGCGCCCGGGCATCGTTCCAGGCGCACGAGGCAACATGTTAGCGCAGCGCCGCTTGCCCAAATGTGTCCGCAAAGATAAAGGTTGTTTTGCATCTAAGTGGAATATAGTATGTGATATATCAAAAGATCCAATTCGAGCCATCAAGGAGACAGCAAATGAAAGTGTGTATCTACGGCGCAGGCGCCATCGGCGGCTATGTCGGGGCGCAGCTTGCGCGCGCGGGGGCCGATGTCAGCTTCGTCGCGCGCGGCCCGCACCTGGCGGCGATGCAGGAACACGGGGTCCGGCTGCTGATCGACGGCGAGGAACGTGCGGCGCGGGTGCGCTGCACCAGCGATCCGCGCGAACTGGGGCCGCAGGACTATGTCTTCATTACGCTGAAGGCGCACTCGGTGCCCGGCGTGGTCGACCTGATCCAGCCGCTGCTGGGGCCGGAAACCGCGATCGTGACCGGCGTCAATGGCATTCCTTACTGGTATTTCTACAAGCACGGTGGCGAGCTGGCCGGATCGACGCTGGAAAGCGTCGATCCGGCCGGCCGGCAATGGCGCGGCTTCGGCCCCGAGCGGGCGATTGGCTGCGTGGTCTATCCCGCCGCCGAGATTGTTGCGCCCGGCGTGATCAAGCATGTGTATGGCAAGAAGTTTCCGCTCGGCGAGCCGGACGGCAGCCGTTCGACCCGTGTGACCCGGCTCAGCGAACTGATGATGGCGGCCGACCTCGAGGCGCCGGTGCGCGACAACATCCGCGACGAAATCTGGCTGAAGCTGTGGGGCAACCTTTGCTTCAACCCGATCAGCGCGTTGACCCATGCCACGCTCGATGTCATTACCTCTGACCCGGCCACGCGCGCGCTGTCACGCCAGATGATGGTGGAGGCGCAGGGCATTGCCGAGCGCTTCGGGGTCAAGTTCCGCGTCGATGTGGAGCGGCGCATCGACGGCGCGGGTGCGGTGGGCGCGCACAAGACCTCGATGTTGCAGGACCTGGAGGCGGGGCGGGCCATGGAAATCGATCCACTGCTCACCGTGGTGCAGGAAATGGGCCGGCTGGTCGGGCAGCCGACGCCGATGTGCAATGCCGTGCTGGGTTTGATCAAACAGCGCGACTCGATGGCGAAGCTTGCGGCGTAGCCGCCGGCGGGGGTGGATGACGGGAGAGGCCACGGGTTTGGCCCTCCCGCTGCGAGAGCGGGCGGCGCCAATGTTGCGACTGGCCCGCTTTTGGGCAAGAAATGGCAAGACGATTGTGATATACCATATACGACAGACCGCACGCTGACGGTGCCGATGCATGATCGCAACGTATTGCTTGATGCATTTTCGTAATGAGTCGGGCGTTTTGCTAAGCTGTGCGGAAATGTGGCGGGCAGCCATCCCGGCCGCCGCGCCGCGGGTCTCACACGAGCATATTCCATGTCTGCGCAACCACAATCCATCGTCCAGCCCAACGGGCTGACCTTGTCCGTGCAACCGATCAACGCCGGCGCCAGCCTGCGCGACCAGGCCTACGCCATGCTGCGGCAGGCCATCGCCGACGCCGACATCTACCAGTCGCACGACGAGATCCGGCTCGACGAAAGGGTGCTGAGCGAAGCCATGGGCGTCAGCCGCACGCCGATCCGCGAAGCCATGACGCTGCTCGAGCAGGAAGGCTTCCTGCGCACCGTGCCGCGCCGGGGCATCTACATCATGCGCAAGACCAAGCGCGAGATTGTCGAGATGATCCAGATGTGGGCGGCGCTGGAGAGCATGGCCGCGCGGCTGGCCACGCAGAATGCCAGCGACCAGGAAATCGCCCAGCTGCGCCGCATGTTCGACAGCTTCCGCGATTCCACGCCGGCAGAACATATCGAAGAGTATTCCGACGCCAATATCGCGTTCCACCAGGCGATTGTGCAGCTGTCCAGGTCGCAGATCATCATGGACACGATCCGCAATATCTTTATCCACGTGCGCGCCATCCGGAAGATGACGATCTCGCAGAGCGACCGGGCGGCCAGGTCGATCGTGGATCACCTGCGTATTATCGAAGCGCTGGAAAAGCGCGATACCGAGCTGGCCGAGCGGCTGGTACGGCAGCACTCGCTGGACCTCGCGGACTACGTGGAGAAACACTGCGACTTCCTCGACTGAGGCGGGCGGGGCAGGGCAACAAACGGCGGACTTCGGTCCGCCGTTTTTGTTTGATGCTTGACGTGTGCCCCATTTCGCCAGATGGTATGTGATATATCAATGTGGGAATTCAGCGCTAGTGCCTGAGGCACGGTTTGCATCAAGCGCCTCATTCTCCGCTTATGCTGCGCCGCATCGTCGATATTTCTGCAGCATTCACCAAACTTCCCTTGCTCTCTTATGATATATCACATACCGTATGTCATCAGAAGAGACAAAATCAGCATTGAATCCATCTAAAAGTAAAAAACCATCGCCCGAGGAGACTTTCGCAATGGAAACCAAGGCACTGCAAGGTGTGCGCATCCTGGACATGACCCACGTCCAGGCAGGCCCCTCGGCCACGCAGTTGATGGCGTGGCTGGGTGCGGACGTGATCAAGGTGGAGATGCCCGGCCGCGGCGACATTACCCGCGGCCAGCTGCGCGACGTGCCCAACGCCGACAGCCTGTACTTCACCATGCTCAACTCCAACAAGCGCAGCCTGACGCTCAACATGAAGACGCCCGAAGGCAAGGCGCTGCTCGAAGACCTGGTCCAGCGCAGCGATGTGCTGATCGAGAATTTCGGGCCCGGCGTGCTGGCGCGTGCCGGCTTCGACTGGGAGCACCTGCAGGACCTGAACCCGCGGCTGGTCTATGCCTCGATCAAGGGCTTCGGCCCGGGGCCCTATGCCGACTGCAAGGCGTATGAGAACGTGGCGCAGTGCATGGGCGGCTCGGCCTCGACCACCGGCGATGCCGAGGGCGTGCCGACCGTGACCGGCGCGCAGATCGGCGACTCGGGCACCGGCATCCATTGCGTGGTCGGCATCCTGGCCGCGCTGCTGCAGCGCGAGCACACCGGCCGCGGCCAGCGCGTGGAGGTGGCGATGCAGGATGCGGTGCTGAACCTGTGCCGCGTCAAGCTGCGCGACCAGCAGCGCCTGGACAACGGCCCGCTGCGCGAATACCCGAACGAGCAATTCGGCGACCACGTGCCGCGCGCCGGCAATGCCTCGGGCGGCGGCCAGCCGGGCGCGGCGCTGCGCTGCGCGCCGGGCGGCCCCAACGACTATGTTTACGTCATCATCCAGCCGCAGGGCTGGGAGCCGCTGATGCGCCTGTGCGGCCGCGAGGACCTGATCACCGACCCGGACTACGCCACCCCGGAAGCACGCCTCAAGCACCTGGCCGACTGCTTCGCCGTGATCGAGAAATGGACCAGCAAGGTCAGCAAGTTCGAGGTGATGGCCGCGCTCAACGAGGTGGATGTACCGTGCGGCCCGATCCTGTCGATGAAGGACCTGATCGAGGACCAGTCGCTGTACCAGCGCGGCTATCTGGTCGAACTGGAGCATCCGCAGCGCGGCAACTACGTGCAGCTGGGTTGCCCGATCACGATGTCGGCGTCTCCAGTGCAGGTGGAGCGCTCGCCGCTGCTGGGCGAGCATACCGACGAAATCCTCGAATGGCTGGGCCGCACGCCCGCGCAGATCTCGGCGATGAAGCTGGCCGGGGCGGTATGACGCACCTGGCCTGAGGGGCGCTTGCCGGCGCCCGTCGTCTCCGCAACGGCGAGGGCGACGAGCGCGGCAGGCCGGCCCCTGCCGACATTCCTCATTCTTCCGCGATCAAATCCTGCAACCGATATCGGCGCAGGCAGGGCCCGCCTTTGCCTGCGCAAGGAGTATTGCCGTGCAAACCTGGATACGCTTTCGCCGCGCCGACGGCAGCATCGGCCACGGCCGCCTCGACGGCCCCGACCAAAATCGCGTGGTCGAATACGATCGCGACGGCTTCAGTCATCCCGCACCCACCGGCGCCGTGCACGAACTCGCCGCGCTGACGCTGGTCGCGCCCTGCGAGCCCGGCAAGGTCGTGGCGCTGTGGAACAACTTCCATGCGCTCGCCCGCAAACTGGAAAAACCGGTGCCCACGCACCCGCTGTTCCTGATCAAGCCCGCATCGTCGCTGGCCGGCCCCAACGACGCCGTGCAGCGCCCGAAGAGCTACGAAGGCAAGATCGTCTACGAGGGCGAGCTTGGCATCGTCATTGGCAAGAAGGCACGCAACGTGTCGGTGGCGGAGGCCGGCGCCCACATCTTTGGCTACACGATCGTCAACGACGTGACCGCGGCCGAGCTGATCACCGCCGATCCCAATTTTCCGCAATGGACGCGCGCCAAGGGCTTTGACACGTTCGGCTGCATCGGCCCGGCCATCGTCACCGGTTTTGACTGGCGTGCCGCCAGCGTGGTGACGCGGCTCGACGGCGTGGAGCGGCAGAACTACCCGCTGTCGGACATGATCTTCTCGCCGGAAGAGCAGGTCAGCCGCATCTCGCAGGACCTGACGCTGATGCCCGGCGACGTGATTGCGGTCGGCACCTCGCTGGGCGTGGGGTCGATGAAGGACGGCGCCGTGGTGGAGGTGTCGATCGCGGGCATCGGCTCGCTGGTCAACCACGTGCGTGGCTGAGCGCGACCAAACCAACCCAACCAAACTCGATGACGGTGAATGCCATGCCAATGACGATCGGTGTGCCCCGCGAGGTCCATCCGGGCGAGCGGCGCGTTGCCGCTACCCCGGACTCGGTCAAGGAACTGCTCAAGCTCGGCTACCAGGTTGCGGTAGAAACCGGCGCGGGCCGGGAGGCTTCGTTCTCGGACGATGACTACCGCGCGGCCGGTGCCGCCATCGTCGATGCGGCGAGCCTGTGGGCGTCGGTCGACGTGGTGGTCAAGGTGCGCCCGCCGCAGGTCCACCCCAGCCTGGGCGTGGAAGAGGCGGCGCTGCTGAAAAAGCATGCCACGCTGATCGGCTTTGTCTGGCCGGCGCAGCAGATGGCGCTGCTGGAGCGGCTGGCGCAGCGCGGCGCCACGGTGCTGGCAATGGACTGCGTGCCGCGCATCTCGCGCGCGCAGAAGCTGGATGCGCTCAGCTCGATGGCCAATATGGCGGGCTACCGCGCGGTGATCGAAGCCGCGCATGCCTTCGGCAGGCCCTTTGCCGGCCAGATCACGGCCGCGGGCAAGATCCCGCCGGCGCGCGTGCTGGTGATCGGCGCGGGCGTGGCGGGGCTGGCGGCGATCGGCGCGGCGCGCAGCCTGGGCGCGGTGGTGCGGGCCTTCGATACGCGGCCGGTGGTGCGCCAGCAGATCGAGAGCCTCGGCGCCGAGTTCCTGACCGTCGAGATCGAAGAGGACGGCAGCGGCAGCGGCGGCTATGCCAAGGAGATGAGCCCCGCCTTCATCGAGGCGGAGATGCGCCTCTTCGCGGAGCAGGCGCGCGAGGTGGACATCATCATCACCACCGCGCTGATCCCGGGCAAGCCGGCACCGAAGCTGCTGGAACCCGAGACCGTCGGGCTCATGCGCTCTGGCAGCGTGGTGGTGGACCTGGCCGCCGAGCAGGGCGGTAACTGCGTGCTCACCGTGCCGGGCGAAAGCGTGCGCCGCGACGGCGTGACGATCATCGGCTATACCGACCTGCCGAGCCGGATGGCGGCGCAGTCGAGCCAGCTCTACGCCACCAATATCCGCCACCTGCTGACCGAGCTGACGCCGGGCAAGGACGGGCAGCTCGTGGTCAACATGGACGACGAGATGATCCGCGGCGCCACGGTGCAGCACCAGGGCGTGGTGACCTGGCCGCCGCCGCCGCTGACGGTGGCGATACCGCAGCAGCAGGCGCCCGCCGCCGCGTCGCCACCGGTGCAGGCGGAAGCCGCCCCGCCGCCGAACCGCACCGGCGTGACGCTCGCCGTGCTCGCGGTGGCGGCGATCGGCTTGCTGGCCCTCGGGGCGGTGGCGCCGCCCGCCTTCATGGCGCACTTCACCGTATTCGTGCTGGCGATCTTCGTTGGCTACCAGGTGGTGTGGAACGTCACCGCCGCGCTGCATACGCCGCTGATGAGCGTGACCAATGCCATCAGCGGGATCATCGTGGTGGGGGCGCTGGTGCAACTGGGCAAGCCGTCGTTGCTGACGGCGGTGATCGCGGGCTGCGCGGTGCTGGTTGCGACCATCAATATCGCCGGCGGCTTCCTGGTTACGCAGCGCATGCTGAAGATGTTCCAGCGCGACTGAACACAAGGGCAAAGGAGATCGAGCCATGCCTTCCGGAATCAGCAATATCGCTTACCTTGGCGCCAGCGCGCTGTTCATCCTCAGCCTGAGCGGGCTGAGCCATCCTGCCACCGCCAAACGCGGCAACCTGTTCGGCATCGCCGGCATGGTGATCGCGGTGGTGACCACCGTGCTGGCCGGCACGCCCGATGGCGCCGCCATCATCATCGGCGCGATGCTGGTGGGCGGCATCGCCGGCGCGGTGCTGGCCAAGCGCGTGGAGATGACGCAGATGCCGCAGCTGGTGGCGGTGCTGCACAGCTTCGTCGGCCTGGCCGCGGTACTGGTCGGCTACGCCAACTACCTCGAACCGACCACGCTGGCCGGCGCGGAGAAGGCGATCCATGAGGTCGAGACCTACCTTGGCATCCTGATCGGCGCGGTCACCTTTACCGGGTCGATCATCGCCTTCCTCAAGCTGCAGGGCACCATGGGCGGCAAGCCGATGCTGCTGCCGGGTCGCCACGTGCTCAACGCCGGCGCGCTGGTGGTGTGCGTGTGGCTGGGCTATGCCTTCCTCAGCGCGCCGGATCCGCAGCAGGGGCTGGTGCCGCTGGCCGCGATGACGGTGATCGCGCTGCTGGTCGGCGCGCACCTGGTGCTGGCCATCGGCGGTGCCGACATGCCGGTGGTGGTGTCGATGCTGAACAGCTACTCCGGCTGGGCGGCGGCTGCAACCGGCTTCATGCTGGGCAACGATCTGCTGATCATCACCGGAGCGCTGGTGGGATCAAGCGGCGCCATCCTCAGCTACATCATGTGCAAGGCGATGAACCGCAAGTTCCTGTCGGTGATCCTGGGCGGCTTTGGCGCGGTGCAGGCGCAGGGCGCTGCGGCGGAGCAGGGCGAGGTGCTGCCGGTGTCGAGCGAGGAAGTCAGCAGCCTGCTCAAGGATGCCAACGAGGTCATCATCGTGCCGGGCTACGGCATGGCGGTGGCGCAGGCGCAGGGCACCATCAGCGAGATCGCGCGGCGGTTGCGTGCGCAGGGCGTCAACGTCCGCTTCGGCATCCACCCGGTGGCTGGCCGCTTGCCGGGGCACATGAACGTGCTGCTGGCCGAGGCGCGCGTACCGTACGACATCGTGCTGGAAATGGAAGAGATCAACGACGACTTCGAGAGGGCCGACGTGGTGCTGGTGGTCGGCGCCAATGACATCGTCAACCCCGGTGCGCTGGAGGACCCCGCCAGTCCGATTGCCGGCATGCCGGTACTGGAGGTGTGGAAGGCCAAGACCGTGGTGGTGTCCAAGCGCAGCATGGCGGCGGGCTACGCGGGGGTCGACAACCCGCTGTTCTACAAGGACAACACGCGGATGTGGTTCGGCGATGCCAAGGGCAGTGTCGATGCGTTGCTGCGGCAACTGGAGGAAACGCCGGCGTAGGGGTTTTCCAAGGGGGGCGGGATGCAACAGGTGGTCCACGATGGCATCCCTGCACCCGAATTTCATGACAGTTCCGCGATATATAAGCGGTCATGAATAGATACGATAAAAAAACTTTAAGCCAAGACTAATTAAGCTTCAGTTAGCATCAATCCAAGGATTCATGTGCCGTAAAGGCCAGGCACAGTGATTAGGCTGGGCACTGATGCATTGAAGTTTTTGGAGGCTGGCGCTTGCGCCAGGCCGTCAGGCGAAAGCGCCTGCGGGCAGGCATGAGAACCTCGCAAGGCATTTCTGAGGGGCCTCAAAGTGCCTGAAAATTTGGTATGTAATATATCTATTGGCTGAGCACCGAAGCGCGTTTAGCTGGCGGATGGAACTCCTGAATCTCTGCAAAAGAGGAATGAATTGCACAGATTAAGGAGTTACGCTGATTTGACCGGAGATAGAAACCGATTTGCTGCGGTGCACTGACGAAAGTTCGTCGCAGAGTAGGAAAATAGCTTGCCGTTATCTGATATATCACATACCGTATGTCATCAAGACCGGTCGAACGAACCGGCAGAGGTTGAAGCAAGGGGACAGCCCCCGCGCATCACGAACACGAGTCCAAGAGGAGACCAAGCATGTCCAAAGTCGTAGCGAAGCGGGCCGAGACACCACCGCGGAAGACACCCTGAAGTAGAAGAAATCCAACCCCAGTCAATTCGTATAGAAGGAAGCAACCATGGCAGAAGTTGGAAACGAGCTGCAGCGTCACGCCGCGGAAGAACATCAGGCACAAACCGATGGTTTTCATCTGGTCATCGACGCGCTAAAGCTGAACGGCATCGAAAACATCTACGGCCTGCCCGGCATTCCGGTCACCGATCTGGCTCGGCTGGCGCAGGCCAACGGCATGCGCGTCATCAGCTTCCGTCACGAGCAGAACGCAGGCAACGCAGCTGCGATTGCCGGCTTTCTCACGCAAAAGCCGGGCGTTTGCCTGACCGTGTCTGCGCCCGGCTTCCTGAACGGGCTGACGGCACTGGCGCATGCGACCACCAACTGCTTCCCGATGATCCTGATCAGCGGCTCGAGCGAGCGCGAGATCGTCGATTTGCAGCAGGGTGACTACGAAGAGATGGACCAGCTGGCCATCGCCCGTCCGCACGCCAAGGCTGCCTTCCGCGTGCTGCACGCTGAAGACATTGGTGTCGGTATCGCGCGTGCCATTCGTGCCGCCGTGTCGGGCCGTCCGGGCGGTGTGTACCTGGACCTGCCGGCCAAGCTGCTGGGCCAGTCGATGGAAGCCGAGAAGGGCCGCAAGTCGCTGATCAAGGTGGTGGATCCGGCCCCGCGGCAACTGCCTGCACCGGACTCGATCGACCGTGCCGTCGCGCTGCTGAAGAACGCCAAGCGTCCGTTGATCCTGCTGGGCAAGGGTGCCGCGTACGCGCGCGCCGAAGCGGATATCCGCACGCTGGTCGAGAAGACGGGCATTCCGTACCTGCCGATGTCGATGGCCAAGGGCCTGCTGCCCGATACGCACCCGCAATCGGCCTCGGCCGCACGCTCGTATGTGCTGGCTGAAGCCGACGTGGTGTTGCTGGTCGGCGCCCGCCTGAACTGGCTGCTGTCGCACGGCAAGGGCAAGACCTGGGGCAAGCCGAAGCAATTCATCCAGATCGACATCGCGGCGACCGAGATGGACAGCAACGTCGCCATCGCCGCTCCGGTAGTGGGTGACATTGGTTCGTGCGTGTCGGCGTTGCTCGACAAGATCGGCAACGACTTTGCCAAGCCGGGCGCCGAGTGGCTGAACGCGGTGGCTGACCGCAGGGACACGAACCTGGCGAAGATGGCCGAGACCCTGGTCAAGGCCAGGGATGCGTCGCCGATGAACTTCCACGGCGCGCTGGGCGTACTGAAGGATGTCGTCAAGGCCAACCCGGGCATCTCGTTCGTCAACGAAGGCGCTAACACGCTGGACTACGCCCGTGCCGTGATCGACATGTACGAGCCGCGCAAGCGACTGGACGTGGGCACCTGGGGCGTGATGGGCGTGGGCATGGGCTACGCGGTCGCCGCGGCGGTCGAGACCAGCAAGCCGGTGCTGGCGTTGTGCGGTGACAGTGCGTTTGGTTTCTCGGGCATGGAAGTCGAGACGATCTGTCGTTACAACCTGCCGGTCTGCATCGTCATTTTCAACAACAACGGCGTCTACAAGGGCATCGACGTGAATCCGACCGGCGGCAAGGATCCGGCGGTCACGACGTTCGTTCCCGGCGCGCGCTACGACAAGATGATGGAAGCGTTCGGTGGTGTCGGTGCCAACGTCACCACACCGGCGGAACTCGAAGCCGCGGTGAACGAAGCCCTGCGGTCGGGCAAGCCCACGCTGGTCAATGCCGTCATCGACCCGGCTGCTGGCACCGAAAGCGGTCGCCTGACCAATCTGAATCCGCAAAGCTCGGCCAAGAAGTAATCGACCCGAATTTCACCCCCTAATCCAATAGGAGACGAAAGTGAACCTCCCACTCAACGGCATCAAGATCATCGACTTCACGCACGTCCAGGCCGGTCCCGCGTGCACGCAGCTGCTGGCGTGGTTCGGCGCAGACGTCATCAAGGTGGAACGCCCCGGTTCCGGCGATGTCACGCGCACGCAGCTGCGCGATATCCCCGATGTCGACGCGCTGTACTTCACCATGCTCAACAGCAACAAGCGTTCGCTCACGCTGGATACGAAGAAGCCGGATGGCAAGAAGATCCTGGAGCAGCTGATCCGCGAGTCGGACGTGCTGGTCGAGAACTTCGGCCCGGGCGCGCTGGACCGCATGGGCTTCTCGTGGGAGCGCATCAACGAGCTGAACCCGAAGATGATCGTGGCTTCGGTCAAGGGCTTCAGCGACGGTCACCATTACGAAGACCTGAAGGTCTATGAGAACGTGGCGCAGTGCGCGGGCGGCGCGGCGTCGACCACCGGCTTCTGGGACGGCCCGCCGACGGTGTCCGCCGCGGCGCTGGGCGATTCCAACACCGGCATGCACCTGGCCATCGGCATCCTGACCGCACTGATCGGCCGCGACAAGACCGGCAAGGGCCAGAAGGTGGCGGTGTCGATGCAGGACGCTGTGCTGAACCTGTGCCGCGTCAAGCTGCGCGACCAGCAGCGCCTGGACCGCCTGGGCTTCCTGGAAGAGTACCCGCAATACCCGCATGGCAGCTTCAGCGACGTGGTGCCGCGCGGCGGCAACGCTGGCGGCGGCGGCCAGCCCGGCTGGGTGCTGAAGTGCAAGGGCTGGGAGACCGACCCCAACGCCTATATCTACTTCACCATCCAGGGCCACGCGTGGGAGCCGATCTGCAAGGCCCTGGGCAAGCCGGAATGGATCGACGATCCCAACTACAGCACCGCCAAGGCACGCCAGCCGCATATCTTCGATATCTTCAAGACCATCGAGGACTGGCTCGCCGACAAGACGAAGTACGAGGCGGTCGACATCCTGCGCAAGCACGATATCCCGTGCTCGCCGGTGCTGTCGATGAAAGAGATCGCCGCGGATCCGTCGCTGCGCGCCAGCGGCAGCATCACCGAGGTGCCGCACAAGGAGCGCGGTACTTACCTGACGGTGGGCAGCCCGATCAAGTTCTCCGACCTCAAGCCGGAAATCACGGGTTCGCCGCTGCTGGGCGAGCATAGTGAAGAAGTGCTGGCCGGCCTGGGCTACGGTGCGGACGACATCAAGCGCCTGCGCGAGTCCCAGGTGATCTGACGCCGCCTGCCCGGCACATGTGCCGGGGCGTACGCCGGGGCCGCGCCAACTGCGCCGCCCCGGCATTTTTGCTTGCAGCGTGGCCCCGTGCCGCGCTACCTTGATGGCAACATACCCCAACCGGCAATGACCGACAGAGAGGGAATCCCCATGCCAGAACCCATCGACTACGCGCAACTGGTGTCCGCCATCGGCGACGCCATCATCATCTCCGACGCCAAGGGCGCCATCACGCTCTGGAACCCCGCCGCCGAGCGCATGTTCGGCTACACCCAGGCCGAGGCCATGGGCCAGTCGCTCGATCTGATCATTCCCGAACGGTTGCGCGGGCGCCATTGGGAAGGCTATGACAAGACCATGGCCACCGGCATCACGCGCTACGGCCATGACCTGCTCAAGGTGCCCGCGGTCGACAAGGACGGCAAGGTCCTGTCGATCGCCTTTACCGTGGCGCTGCTCAAGGATGACGCGGGGACCATCACCGGCATCGTCGCCCTGATCCGCGATGAGACCGTGCGCTTCCAGGAAGAGCGGGCGTTGAAGAAGCGGCTGGTCGAACTGGAGAGCCAGGTCAAGGAGCAGGCCTGATTCGCCGGGCCAAGCGTTTTTACCGCCGGTCTGCGCCCCTCTCTCCATAGATGGGAGAGGGGGGATTTTCGCGTTCTCCGCACCAGAATCGCCGCATCTTACGACGATCAGCGCGTAAGTTTTGCAATCGGTTCCCGGTCTCCTTGCCGGCTGCCCGCGTGCGTGCCGCGCGCCGTGTTGCGGCACGCGGGAACGATCTTTGCGCCCCCTGCGGGCTCACCCCTTGCGTGCCGCGTGCCGCACCAGCAGCGACCCCAGCAGCGACCCCAGCGGCAGGGCCAGCCCGAAGGCCAGGTAGACCAGCGTCAGCATGGGCGGCGACAAGCGCCGCTCGAAGCCGGGCGTTAGGCGGTGCGGCGTACACTTCAGGTCCACCAGGCAGGCCAGGCCTGCCACGCCGAGACCGCCAAGCGCCAGGGTGCCGAGGGCGCCGCGCGTTTGATGCCGTGCCACCGCGGCTTCATAGAAGACAGCCCAGAACACCGACATCGCATGATGGATCACGTAACCCAGCACGGTATGCCGGACCGACGGCCGGTTGGCATGCATGGCGCGTTCGCCCCAGATCCAGTGGCTGACCGCATTGACCGGCGCGAAGGCGCTGCCGCAATCGACGGTGCCGCCGCAGGCGAGCATGCCGGAGGACAGCAGGCTGGCGCAGGCGCCGGACACCGCGGCGCGGTGCAGGATGGTGGCCGCATCCGTCGCGTGCTGGTGCTCGGTGCCGGCGGCTTTATCGGCAGGCATGTCTGTGCGGCTTTGGTGGCGAGTGGGTTCCATGGGTGGCGGGGGCGCGGCACATGGCTGCGCTGGCCGCACCGGAAGCGCCGCGCGGCGGCGACACCCCCATGGCAAGCGAATTTCATGCCGTCGCCGAGGCGGACTTCGCGCGCATGACAGCCCCGCGGATTGGATGCCGGTGGTGGGCGGCGTCGATGCGGTGGTCAACCTGGTCGGCATTTTCCAGGAGGCGCGCGGGCAGCGTTTCGATGTGGTGCAACGAGCAGCGCCAGCGGCGCTGTTTGCATCCTGTATGCCGTCGCCATTGCCTGCTGGTTGCCGGTGGTCTGGCTGCAGAAGCGCATGCGCGACGTGGCGCTCGCATGCACAGCGCCGCAACTGCCGCGCACCTACCGGCGAATGTTCTGGTGGTGGTTCGGGCTTGGCTTTCCGGCGCTGTTTGCCTTCCTGGGGATATTTTTCCTCATGGTGGCGAAGGTCAATTGATGCGCCTGTCCAAGGGCCACCGTAGCATTCCGTCATCCCAAGTACGTGCCTTTGCATCGGCGCGGTCCAATCCGATTGCTGGGCGTAGGCCCGCAGGCTATGGTCGGGAGCGATCGGCGCGGATCTGATACACGCATGCGGTATGGATGGCCAGACTCTTCAAACGTGATCAATCTGTCTCCGACGGTGTATCCAATTCAGTTCAGGATTCGATGAGCTTGTATAGTGTATCTATACGCTATACAATACCGGATATCTAAGACTTCGATGATCAAGAGCTTCGCCCATGCCGGGCTCCAGCGCTTTTTCGAGACCGGCTCCAAGGCAGGAATTCAACCGCATCACGCAGATCGGTTGCGCAAGCAGCTCGGTGCGTTAGACCACGCCATCCGGCCGGAAGACATGGCTGTGCCCGGCTGGCGATTGCATCCGTTATGCGGCGATCTGGATGGCCATTGGTCCGTCTCTGTCAATGGCCACTGGCGGCTGACGTTCAGGTTTGAGGGAAGAGATGCCATCGTCGTCGACTACCAGGACTACCATTGAAGGACTGCATCATGAAGCGCATGCACAACCCGCCTCACCCCGGAACCGTGCTGGCCGACTGGCTCGAAGGTGTAGATGACATGACCATCACGGCGTTTGCCGCGCATATCGGCGTAACGCGTGCAACGCTTTCGCGGATCCTTAACGGGCACTCGTCGATCACCCCTGACATTGCCATCAGGCTCGAAGACGCGCTTGGGGCAAGCCGCGAGATGTGGAGCGGCATGCAGATGGCCTATGACCTTTGGCTTGCGGCACAAAGGCCTCGTCCGCGTATCAAGCGGTTGATCCGGCGGACTGCCGAAGCGGAAGACATAGCGGCGTGAGCTTCGCCGCGTACGAGGCCCAATGCCAACGCGGGAGCGGCGACAAGCGCCGGAATAAAAAAGGCGAGGCCGCCCATGCGCCTCGCCTGTAACCGATCGGACCGCTCAGTTGAGATGGCCGACCGCGCGCAGGTATTCGTTCTTTTTCTCGAAGATCAGCCCGCTGAGGAAGCTCGCATCATAGGCGGCGAGCAAGTGGGCGTGGTGCTCTTCGATATAGCGTGCGACGCGGGCTTTTTCGCATTCGATGCCGCACAACCATTCGTACATCTCAGCGTCCCAGCGGAAACTCAGGTCCAGTTCGATGAAGGCGGCGTTATAGGCCGCGAGCTGCGTCTCGCGCGGGATGGGCTGGTTGTCGGTGCCGACCGTGATGGCTGCGGGGCGGCTGTCAGTCTGGACCTGGTTCATGGCTTGTCTCCTCGATGCGCTGTAGCGGTGGGGTTGAGACAAGCATAGGGATGGGCAATGATTTACGATAATTAAAGTTTCATCGTCTAACCATAAATTATCGTTTATAGGTGAAAACTGCTAGGCGTCCAGGCGAATCAGCCCTTCCACGCCTGTGATCCGCTGGATCAGTCCGGCCCCTTCCTCCATCAGAAACTGCTTGAACGCCAGCGCCACCGGCGGCAACCGCTTGTTCTTGCGATGCACAACATACCAGTTGAGCATCACCGGAAAACCCTCGATATCGAGCACGGCCAGCTTCCCCGCCTGCAATTCGAGCCCGACCGTGTGCGCGGACAGGAATGCGATGCCCATGTTGGCGATCACCGCTTGCTTGATGGTTTCGGTGCTCTTGATCTCCATGGCGATGCGCAGGTTGGACAGCCGCCCGGCAAAGCCTTCCTGCATGGAATTCCACGTATCAGAGCCCTTTTCGCGCGAAACGAAGGCCTCGTCGGCCAGATCCGCCAGCGGGATGTTGCGCTTGCCCACCAGCGGATGGCTGGGTGCCGCGACGATGACGTAAGGGTGGGGCGCGAAGGCTTCGTTGATGGTGTCCATGCCTTCAGGCGGGCGCACCATCACCGCCAGGTCGGTCAGGTTGCCGGCCAGCTGGTGCAGCAATTCTTCGCGGTTGTGCACCGCAAGGTTCAGCGTCACGCCTTCATGGCGCTCCATGAACTCCGCCAGCAGCCGTGGAAAGAAATAGTCGCCGGCGCTGATCACCGCCACGTTGAGGCGCCCGCCGGAGATGCCCTTGAGCTGCGACATGGCGTCTTCGGCCTCGCGGAACTGCTGGATGATGCTGCGGCTGTAGTGCAGCATCTCGTGCCCGGCCGGCGTCAGGTAGATCTTCTTGCCGAGCTGCTCGAACAGCGGCAGGCCGACATGGTGTTCCAGCTGCCGGACCTGGGTCGACACGGCCGGCTGCGTCAGGTGCAGCTCCTCGGCGGCGCGCGAAAAGCTCATATGGCGGGCGACGGTTTCAAAGACCTTCAGTTGCCGCAGCGTGGCGTTCTTCATTCAATCGTCCCGTGCAATATATAAACGGTCATCAATACAAACGATAAAAAACTTTATGCAGTGCTGATCTTAGATTCAAGTAGCATCAATCCCGGATTTGCATGTCGCAATGTCAGGCGCCGATCTCATCGTGACCAAGCACCCCCGCAAGCACGGCCCGCATGCAGGCAGGCCGTTGCCATGACATCAGGCCCAACGACTGCGCGACACAAGCCAATCCTTACCCACATAAACGATGGCTGCACACAGCCACGCCCCATCAAGGAGACTGCCATGACCCGACCGCATGCATCGATGCCCGCACCGCGACATCCCGTCGCGCCCGACCACGGGTTGCGCCTGAGCCACGCCGTCGCGTCTCAGGGAGGGCGGCCATGAACATCTCGCTGCCCCAGTTGAAGGCGTTCGCCGCGGTGGCGCGGCACAAGAGCTTTACCCGCGCGGCCGCCGAACTCGGCCTGACGCAGTCCGCGGTGAGCCGCAGCGTGCGCGAACTGGAAGAAGAAATCGACCAGCGCCTGTTCGACCGCACCACGCGGCAGGTGGAACTGACCGAAGCCGGCCTGCACCTGTCGCAGCGCATCTGCCACCTGATCGAGGAAGTCGAGCAGACGCTGCGCGACAGCCAGAGCGCGAGCCGCCCATGCCAGGGCCTGGTGCAGATCGCGTCGGACCCTGTGCTCAGCTCGATGTCTCTGCCGGCGTGGCTGGCGGGCTGCCGGCAGGCGTGGCCCGCGATCGCGATCCACCTGAAGGACCGCTCGCAGGAATCGGTGCTGCAGAGCGTGCGCAGCGGCGAGGTCGACTTCGGCATCGCCACCGATCCGCACGCCGCCGATGACCTGTACTGCGAGCCGCTGTGCATCGACCCCTATCACGCCGTGCTGCCCGCGCAGCATCCGCTGGCGGCGCGCGACTCGGTAGGGTGGGGCGAGCTCAGCGATGCCAGCGTGCTGACGCTGGACCAGCAGTGCGGCATGCAGCCGGCGGTGGAGAAAGCGCTCAGCAGCTACCACGTGCGGACCAGTTCGCTGCAGCTGCTTGGGCACTTTGCCGCGGTGTTCGGCATGGTCGCGCTGGGGCTTGGCATCGGCGTAGTGCCGTCGCGCGCGCAGGCAGCCGGCCTGAGCCCGGCCGCCGTGATGCGGCCATTGCGGCCGCAGGTGACGTCGACCGTCATGCTGGTGCGGCGCAAGAGCCGGTCGCTGAAGCCCAACGCCGCCGCGATCTGGGACGCATTGCGCGGCCTGGAGTACGACCCCCCGGCCACGGCGACAGTGGCACGCCGGGACATCATCACCGTGTGAACCGATGCGAGATCGCCATCCCAACCGCTGTTGTATTGGAGCAAACTCTCTACTGATATATTACATACAGGATATTTACACATAGTGCGGCGCAGCATATAATGAAAACTCCTGACCACAACGCAACTGGAGTTTTCAAATGGAAGTCGCACTGCTCTTCGTCCTTGGCCTGGCCGCGCTTGCCGGCGGTGTCGCCATGACCATCCTGCTGGCTACCCGCCTGCCGATGGACGTGCTGGTGACCGCGCAGGAACATGGCCGCTTTGCCGGACTGGGATCGAGCCAGGAAAGCGACGGAGTGGGCCGGGCACGCCAGGCGCGTGTCGTGCCCGCTGCCGGCGAACTGGCGTACGCCTGATCCGCGCTGCGCCGGGCGCCGCCTGTGCGTGTCGCGCATGGGCTAGTGCTTGTGCGCGTTTGACAAGGATGTAGCGGCCGGCATCCCTTGTCGCCAAGCCTGTCCTCTCAAGCGTCGCTTGATGAGACCCACGGCCGCCATCTCTCCGTTCTTCTGTGCGCTGTCCTGCGCACTGTCTTGCTGAAGCGCGCTAACAGTCCCGCCAAGCCTTCCGTGCTGGCGCGTGCCTTCTTCCTTTCCTGTCCGGTACCACAACCACCAGCCTGGCAATTCACCATCCCGGCGCCAAGCGAACGTCACGTTGTTCTAAATGTATCAAACTAGGGACTTTCCCCAACTGACTGCTTTCCCGGGTTTCCCAGCGCCGCAATCCCCGGCATGCTGATGGTTGCCACCGGCGCGCGGATTGATGCGTCGACTCAAGGCAACTGCTTGATTTCCAAGGATTCCCGGTACCAGCGGCACGGCCGTTGATGCTTCGCGCGCAACAGTGGCGCTGCAGCATCGGCCATGCCGGCGTGGCTTGCGGACGCGTTTGCTGCAGGGCCGCAACGAATACGCTTGACTTGTGTGATATATCACATACCGTATAGCGCTAGAACGGCTAAGCTGTTCGAGACCGAGAGTCACGCAGAGGCGTCTTCAGGCGCCCAATCTTCCACCTTGGCGGCTTGCCGCTATAAGGAGACATCATGGAACTGCAGCAAAGGGAGTCCACGTCGCGCTTTGCGTCGCCGTGGGTGCAATTGGTCTTCGGTGTGATCTGCATGGCGATGATCGCCAACATGCAGTATGGCTGGACGCTGTTCGTCAACCCGATCGACGATAAATACCACTGGGGCCGCACGGCGATCCAGGTGGCATTCACCATCTTCGTCGTGACGGAAACCTGGCTGGTACCGATCGAGGGCTACCTCGTCGACAAATATGGCCCGCGCCCGGTAGTGGTGGGCGGCGGCCTGCTGTGCGCCGTCGCGTGGGCGCTGAACTCGGTGGCGTCCTCGCTGCCGATGCTGTATTTCGCGGCCGCCATCGGCGGCGTGGGTGCCGGCGCGGTCTATGGCACGTGCGTGGGCAATGCGCTCAAGTGGTTCCCCAACCGGCGCGGGTTGGCGGCGGGCATTACCGCGGCGGGCTTTGGCGCGGGTTCCGCACTGACCGTGGTGCCGATCGCCAACATGATCAAGACCTCGGGCTATGAAGCCACCTTCCTGTGGTTCGGGCTGGGGCAGGGCCTGATCGTCTTCATCCTCGGCCTGGCCCTGTATCCGCCGTCGGCCAAGATCCTCAGCGAGGTCAAGACCACGCTGAAGGCCGCCGCGACCTACAACGCCACGCCGCGCCAGGTGCTGAAGTCCCCCATCTTCTGGGTCATGTACGCCATGTTCGTGATGATGGCCGCCGGCGGGCTGATGGCCACCGCGCAACTGGGCCCGATTGCCATGGACTTCGGCCTGCATGATTCGCCGGTGTCGATCCTCGGCCTGACGCTGCCCGCGCTGACCTTCGCACTGACCATCGACCGCGTGCTCAACGGCCTGACCCGTCCGTTCTTCGGCTGGATCTCCGACCATATCGGCCGCGAGCGCACCATGTTCTTCGCCTTCGCGGTGGAGGCGGTCGGCATCCTGCTGCTGTCCAAGTACGGCCACAACCCGGTGGCGTTCGTGGTGCTGACCGGCATCGTGTTCTTTGCCTGGGGTGAGATCTACAGCCTGTTCCCGGCCACCTGTGGCGATACCTTCGGGCCCAGGTTCGCCGCCACCAACGCCGGTTTGCTGTACACCGCCAAGGGCACGGCCGCTTTGCTGGTGCCGTTCTCCAGCGTGATTACCGCCGCTACCGGCGACTGGCACGCGGTGTTCATGCTCGCCTCGGGCATGGCGGCGCTGTCGGCGGTGCTGGCGCTGTTCGTGCTCAAGCCGATGCGCGAGGCGCATGCCCGCAAGTATGTGCATGCCTACACCGCGGCGCCGATGGGCTACCGCGCCGTGCCGGAAGACCTGACCTGATGAAGAGAGCCTTGCGGCGCCCCCGGGCGCCGGTAGTATCCGGGCCAGGCGGCCGCGATGCCTGCACGGCCGCCCGTCCCGGTAGCACAATATGAGAAAAATGAAGCTCGACAGGAGGGTGGCCCGCGAGGCACCTTCCTGATCGGCCCTCCGACATCCACGAAAGATCCAGGCACCGCCATGAACCAGGTTGTTATCCCCCTTGAAGCGACAGGGCTCGGCCGGCAGCGCAAGCGCCGCCAGCCCAAGGGCCGTCAGGTCGACGCGGCCGCGCTGGCCGAAGTGCGCGGGGCGCTGGGCGACATGCCGCGCCGCCGCGACCTCCTGATCGAACACCTGCACTGCATCAACGACCGCTATGGCCAGCTTGCGATGCCGCATCTGGTGGCGCTCGCGAGCGAGCTGAGGCTGTCGATGACCGAGGTGTACGAGGTCGCTAGCTTCTATCACCATTTCGACGTGGTCCGCGAGGATGCGGACGGACAGATCGCCGCGCCGCCCGCGCTGACCGTGCGCGTGTGCGAGGGCATCGCCTGCGAACTGGCTGGTGCCCGGGCGCTGATCGACAAGCTGCCCGCCTTGCTCGGCACCGACGTGCGCGTTGTCGCCGCGCCGTGCATCGGCCGCTGCGAGAAGGCGCCCGCGGCGCTGGTCGGGCAGAACCCCGTGGACGGTGCGACCGCCGATACGGTGGCCGCCGCGGTGCGGGCCAAGGCCGTGCGTCACGAGCCTGAGCCCCATATCGGCTACGGCGCGTACCGTGCCGGCGGCGGCTACGGACTGCTGCAGTCGCTTGCCGACGGCACTCTCGATCCCGACGCCGTGCTGTGCACGATGGAAGATTCCGGCCTGCGCGGCCTGGGCGGCGCGGGTTTCCCCACTGGCCGCAAATGGCGCATCGTGCAGAAGGAACCCGCGCCGCGCCTGATGGCCGTGAATATCGATGAAGGCGAGCCTGGCACCTTCAAGGACCGCGTCTACCTGGAGCGCGATCCGCACCGCTTCCTGGAAGGCATGCTGATCGCGGCGACGGTGGTCAACGTATCGGCGATCTACATCTACCTGCGCGACGAATATGCCGGCTGCCGTGCGCTGCTTGCCGAGGCACTGCGGCAGCTGCGGGACGATCCGCCCGTTCCCGGCCTGCCGGTGATCGAGCTGCGCCGCGGCGCGGGCGCGTATATCTGCGGTGAAGAGTCGGCGATGATCGAGTCGATCGAGGGCAAGCGCGGCATGCCCCGGCTGCGCCCGCCGTATGTGGCGCAGGTGGGCCTGTTCGGCCGGCCCACCCTCGAGCACAACTTCGAGACCCTGTACTGGGTGCGCGACATCATCGAGAAGGGCGCGGAGTGGTTCGCCGCGCAGGGACGCAACGGGCGCAAGGGCCTGCGTTCGTTCTCGGTCTCGGGCCGCGTCAAGAAGCCGGGCGTTCACCTGGCGCCAGCGGGCATCACCGTGCGCGAGCTGATCGACGAATACTGCGGCGGCATGCTCGATGGCCACGCGTTCTACGCCTACCTGCCGGGCGGCGCGTCGGGCGGCATCCTGCCCGCGTCGTTGGGCAATATCCCGCTCGATTTCGACACGCTGCAGCCCTATGGCTGCTTTATCGGCTCGGCCGCGGTGGTGATCCTGTCGGACCACGACAGCGCCACGCAGGCGGCGCGCAACCTGATGCACTTCTTCAAGCATGAGTCGTGCGGGCAATGCACGCCGTGCCGCACCGGAACGGCCAAGGCGCTCGACCTGATCCGGCAGCAGAAGTGGGACCTGGCCGCGCTGGACGACCTGTCCGCGGTGATGCGCGATGCATCGATCTGCGGGCTGGGGCAGGCCGCGCCTAATCCCGTCGACTGCGTGATCAAGTACTTCCCGCACGAACTCGCGTGAGACACTGACATGAATGCACTGACCCGCGCCGAACGCGCGCTTGTCGAATCCGCCGAGCCAGCCGTCAGCTTCACGCTCAACGGCCGCGAAGTTACCGCGCAGCCCGGCGAAAGCCTGCTCAAGATCGCGCAGCGCGAAGGCTTCGACGTCCCGCACCTGTGCTACAAGGACGGCCTCGAGCCCGCCGGCAACTGCCGCGCCTGCATGGTGGAGATCCAGGGCGAGCGCGTGCTGGCCCCGTCCTGCTGCCGCTATCCCGCCGCAGGCATGCAGGTGCAGACCGAATCCGAGCGCGCCCGCCGCGCCCAGCGCACCGTGCTGGAGCTGCTGCAGTCGGACATGCCGGAAACGGAATACACCCGCCACAATGAACTCGACCAGTGGGCCGCGAAGCTGGAAGTCGGCAAGCCGCGCTTCGCCCCGCGCGCGCGCGTGGCGGCGGACCTGTCGCATCCGGCCATCGCCGTCAACCTTGATGCCTGCATCCAGTGCACCCGCTGCCTGCGTGCCTGCCGCGACGAGCAGGTCAACGACGTGATCGGACTGGCCTTGCGCGGCGACGAAGCCCGCATCGTGTTCGACATGGACGACCCCATGGGCGCCTCCACCTGCGTCGCCTGTGGCGAATGCGTGCAGGCCTGTCCGACCGGCGCACTGATGCCCGCGCGCGACGTGGCTTTGGCTGTTCCCGACAAGCAGGTTGAATCGGTGTGCCCGTATTGCGGTGTGGGTTGCCAGCTGACCTACAACGTCAAGGACAACCGTATCCTGTTCGTGGAAGGCCGCGACGGCCCTGCCAACCACCAGCGGCTGTGCGTGAAAGGCCGCTACGGCTTCGACTACGTGCAGCACCCGCAGCGGCTGACGGTGCCGCTGGTGCGTCGCGCGGGCGTGCCCAAAAGCGGCGATTTTGTCATGGACCCCGACCATGTGATGGACGTGTTCCGTGAAGCCACCTGGGAAGAGGCGCTGGCGCTCGCCGGCGGCAAGCTCGCGCGGATCCGCGACACGCATGGCAAGCGCGCGCTGGCGGGCTTCGGCTCGGCCAAGGGCAGCAATGAAGAGGCCTATCTGTTCCAGAAGCTGGTGCGCACCGGTTTCGGCAGCAACAACGTCGACCATTGCACGCGTTTGTGCCATGCCTCGTCGGTGGCGGCGCTGCTGGAGGGCATCGGCTCGGGTGCGGTGTCGAACCCGGTGATGGATGTCGACAAGGCCGAGGTCGTGATCGTGATCGGCGCCAACCCGACCGTGAACCATCCGGTCGCGGCCAGCTGGATCAAGAACGCCGTCAAGAACGGCACCAAGCTGATCGTCGCCGATCCGCGCCGCTCTGACCTGGCGCGCTTCGCCTGGCGCTTCCTGCAGTTCAAGCCCGATGCCGACGTGGCGCTGCTTAACGCGATGATGCATGTGATCGTCAACGAGGGGCTGGTCGACCGCGACTTCATCGACAGCCGCACCATCGGCTTTGACGAACTGCAGCGCAATGTTGCCGCGTATAGTCCGGAGCTGATGGCGCCGATCTGCGGCATCGACGCCGAGACCATCCGCGAAGTCGCGCGGCTCTATGCCACCTCGAAGGGCTCGATGATCCTGTGGGGCATGGGCGTGTCGCAGCACGTGCACGGCACCGACAACGCGCGCTGCCTGATCGCGCTGGCGCTGATGACCGGCCAGATCGGCCGGCCCGGCACCGGGCTGCATCCGCTGCGCGGGCAGAACAACGTGCAGGGCGCCTCCGACGCAGGACTGATCCCGATGATGTATCCCGACTACCGGCGCGTCGACGATCCGGTGGCGATCGCCAGTTTCGAGGCGCTATGGGGCATGCCGCTGGACCGCCAGCCAGGCCTGACCGTGGTGGAGGTCATGCAGGCGATCGAACGCGGCGAAGTGCGCGGCATGTACATCATGGGCGAGAACCCGGCGATGTCCGACCCCGACGCCGAGCATGCGCGCGAGGCGCTGGCGTCGCTCGATCACCTGGTGGTGCAGGACATCTTCCTGACCGAGACGGCGTACCTGGCGGACGTGGTGCTGCCGGCATCGGCGTTCCCGGAGAAGACCGGTACCTTCACCAACACCGACCGCACCGTGCAGCTCGGGCGGCAGGCGCTCGAACCACCCGGGCAGGCGCGGCAGGACCTGTGGATCATCCGGCAGATGGCGGCGCAGCTCGGCCTGGACTGGCACTACGACAGCGTGGTGGACGTGTTCAACGAGATGCGCAAGGCAATGCCGAGCATTGGCGGCATGACCTGGGAGCGCCTGGAGCGCGAGCACGCCGTGACCTATCCATGCATGGAAGAGGGTGATCCGGGCGAGCCCGTGATTTTCACGGACAGCTTCCCGACCGCCACCGGCCGTGGCCGATTCGTGCCCGCCGACATCATTCCGGCCGCGGAGCGACCCGATGCGGACTACCCGATGGTGCTGATCACCGGGCGCCAGCTGGAGCACTGGCATACCGGCAGCATGACGCGGCGGGCAGGCGTGCTCGATGCGATCGAGCCGGACCCGGTGGCATTGGTGCATCCGCTGGATCTCGATGCACTGGGCGGCAAGCCCGGCGATGTGGTCACGCTGTCGTCGCGACGCGGCGAAGTCACGCTGTATGCGCGCGCCGACGCCGGCACGCCACGCGGCGCCGTGTTCGTGCCGTTCTGCTACTACGAAGCGGCGATCAACAAGCTGACCAACGCAGCACTGGACCCGTTCGGCAAGATCCCGGAGTTCAAGTACTGCGCGATCAGGATGACGGTGGGCGGGCAGGTGCCGGTGCAGTCCAGCTATGGGGGCGGGCAGATACTGGAGGCTGTTTAGGGCTGGGGGCCTGTGGCAATTGACCCTTCGGCCCTCGCCCCCGGCCCGTCTCCCGCGCGGGAGACCGATCATCGCCGCGCCATCAACGCATTGATGCATCCGGATGGATCATGGAAATGGCTGTGCCGTGGACCGATCGGGCAAATCCGGAATATCTGGAGAAAATGCGGAAAATGGGTAGGGGAGTTCAGGCAAGTTTGTCGCTCAACTTCTACAGGCGGGCAGCCAAAAGCAGGCCTCCCGCCATCTTTGCACCACTACGTTGCAAGCGGATCCGCGTCCATCAACTCGGCCAGCCTCGCCTGCACCATGCCAAGCAAGCACAGCGCACTGAAGCATTCTTCGGAACGTACGCTCAGCTGTTCTAATAGCGCGAGCACGCCTTCAATGCCGGCGCGGATTTGATGCAGGCAAACATTGGTCTCGACTGGATCGATCGTCATGGATGACTCCTCACTAAGTGGGGTGCACGCCACCCAGGTAAGTGAGGGTGGCGGGTCAGAGGCGAGGGTGGAAATACCGGTCGGAGATAGGCAAACCGGCCCAGCCTTGCGGCTGTCCCGCTCGACCCGCCGTGGAACCAGACACGTCCATGCGAGTACAAACACGTTGCGCGTCAGATGAGCAACGCATGTCCTATCTCCTGCTACTCGGGTTTCCACGCCCGGTCACCGGAACTCCGATGACGAAACCGGTATTTCCTGGATGAGCCATCAAGACGATAAGACATGTCGCATTCCTGTTGGGAAAGCGAAGCTTGCAGGAACGCGGTTCCCTGGGAAATCGCTGAGTCTTGAAAGTGGAGCGGGCGATGAAGGCGGGAAGTACGGCCAAGCTTGGCGCGGCAGGCTTGCAGGAATCACGGCAGGCCGGAGTCTCAAAAATTTCCCAACGAAGGCTACAGTTGATCGGCGTTGTTGCATAAATCGAGATTGAAAACAGGGGCTCCTTGGTGAGGCTGAACTCAGGCGATACAAACGGATTGCGGGCGAGCGAGCGCGACC
>NZ_JBIVHB010000019.1:0-118336 GCF_044748965.1 Cupriavidus sp. NPDC089707 | reverse complement strand
GCGGCCACACTGCGCGTCAAAACCGAGCATCAACCACTGTACTACCGGTTCCTGGCGGCAAGCCGGCATGAGGGGCATGCAGTCATCTCTCCCGCGCGCGGGAGAGGGGAGCAAACCGGCAGCAAGCAACCAGTAACCGCCTGATTAACGCTGGGATCATGGCCAAGCTACGCGATGTACCCGGTATCCGCAAATACGACGGCCCCGCCGGAAGCTGGGGAGCGCTGAAGGCGACGGCCACGGCGATCCGGCTGCAGATGGATACCGTCAAGGCCGCGATCACGCTGCTGCGCACCGCCGGATACGGTCCATCGGGGAGTACGGGCCGTGCCGGCCCATGACGTAATCGCGCTTCCTACATTCCCCCGTCCGCGACGCCCCGCACGCCCGGCGCTTGCGCATTCGCACCTAGAGGCCAATGCTTGTTGCTATACCCACCTCGCGGAGCAACGTCATGGACACACGAAGCGAATTGCAAGCCACCGTCGACGCCATGGTGCAGGGCGCCAAAGGCCTGCTGGCCGCCGATGAAAGCGGGCCGACCATCGCCAAACGGTTCGACCGCATCGGTGTGGCCTCCAACGAGGAGAGCCGCCGGGCGTGGCGCAGCCTGCTCTTGTCCGCGCCGGGCCTGGCTGAGTTCATCAGCGGCGTGATCCTGTACGAGGAGACGCTGGGCCAGCGGGCCGACGATGGCACGCCGCTGCCGGAACTGGCCGCGCGCCAGGGCATCGTGCCCGGCATCAAGGTGGACAAGGGCAAGCTCGCGCTTGCGCATGCTCCCGGGGACGAAATCACCGAGGGCCTCGACGGGCTGGCAAAACGGCTTGCCGGCTATCGCCAGCAGGGCGCGCGCTTTGCCAAATGGCGCGCGGTCTACAACGTGTCCGACACGCTGCCGGGCCGGCTTGCCATTCACGCCAATGCCGAGGCGCTGGCGCGCTATGCCGCGATCTGCCAGGAGGCAGGCGTCGTGCCCATCGTCGAACCCGAGGTGTTGATGGACGGTGCGCACACCATGGCGCGCTGCGCCGAAGTCACCGAAACCGTGCTGCATGCCGTCTTTGATGCCTTGCAGAGGCATGCGGTGGTGTTCGAGCACATGCTGCTGAAGCCCAGCATGGTGCTTCCCGGCAAGGATGCCGGGCATGCGGCGCCGGGAGAGGTCGCCACGCAGACCCTGCAGGTGCTCAGGCGTACCGTGCCCGCCGCGGTGCCAGGTATTTTTTTCCTGTCCGGCGGGCAGACGCCTGCCGAGGCCACGGCCAATCTCGACGCGATGAACCGGCTGGGCCCGTTGCCCTGGCGGCTCAGCTTCTCCTACGGGCGTGCCTTGCAGGAGCCGCCATTGCTGGCGTGGCGCGGCGAGCCAGCCAATGCCGCGCTGGCGCAACGGGCGCTGCTGCAGCGCTCGCGGCTCAACGCCATGGCGTGCCTGGGGCAATACGAAGCGGCGATGGAGAACGCCGCTGCCTGACCAGCGCCGGGCGGTCGCGTCTTACCCGGCGCGACGCATTGACTGCGCGAGTTCGCCGTAGCCCCGTGCTTCCAGCGATTCCGCGGCACTTAGCCGGTCACGCGCTTCCCGGTTCTGGCTCAGCTTGACCTTGCCCTGCAGCGACGTGACGGCGATCTCGATGCCGACGATATGGCGCAGCAGGCCGTCGATGAATTCGGGCGCGGAATCGCCCATCTTCCACGGCCTGGGTTCGTCCGCCTCGTGCCGGCGCGTCAGGCGCGCGACGATGCGCCGGACGAAGCGTTCGTCGTCATGCACGGTAAGCGTGCCGTGCGCGTGGACCACCTCGTAGTTCCAGGTCGGCACCTGGCGGTGCGCCTCGTGCTTGCTCTGATACCAGTTCGGCGAGATGTAGGCCTCGGCGCCCCGAAAGACGACCATGACCGGCGTGCCGGCAGGGCAGCGCTGCCAGACCGGGTTGGCGCACGCCACGTGGGCGGTGAGCACGCCGTGCGGCCCCGCGTCGGCATCGAACTCGAACGGGATGTGATCGGCGTCCAGCGTGCCGTTTGCCTGGGTGACCAGCATGCCGAGCGGATGCGCGCGGATGATGCGCGCAAGTTCTTCGGGGCGGGTTTCGGCGAAGTGAGCAGGGATGTACATGGGGCGAATCGTGTCGAAGGCGTCGTAGCAACTGTCGCTTGTAACTGGCACAATCGGAAGATCCAGTTTTCACGATTCTTTATGGGCCAGTTTCGCCAGCCGACCGGCACACAATCGGGCGCCACCGGCGCGGGACGCCGCATCTACGACCTGCTGCGCGGCCAGATCGCGGACGGCACGCTGCGGCTGGGCGCCCCCGCTCCGTCCACGCGAGCGCTGGCGGCCGAGCTGGGTGTATCCCGCACCACGGTCACCGCCGCCTACGAGCAGTTGGCGGCCGAGGGCTTTCTCGTCACGTCGGCGGGGCGCGCGGCGCGCGTTGCCAGCACGCTGGCGGGGCCTGCGCCTGTCACCGCGTCCGGGACGGCGCGCCTTGCCTCCCGTTTGCCGCTGTCCCGGTTTGGACGCCGGCTGGCGGACATCGGCATGCCGGCACTGCCCGACGCGGAATCGCTTCGCTTCGACTTCCGCTATGGCGCGGTGGCGTCCCGGGATTTCCCCGCGCTGGCATGGCGGCGCGCCTACCAGGCCGAACTGCTGCGTCAGCAGGACGGCCTTTACTATGCTGCGCCGGAAGGCGACCCTGCGCTGCGCCGCGCTCTCCAGGGCTATCTGCGACGGGCTCGCGGGCTTGCCTGCGAGCCCGGGCAAATCGTGGTGGTGAATGGCTCTCAACAGGCCATAGACCTGTGCGCGCGGTTGCTGCTGGATGCCGGCGACGCCTTCGCCTTTGAAGATCCTGGCTACCTGATGGCCCGCTGCTGCTTCGAGGCGACCGGCGCCACGTGCCTGCCCACGCCCGTGGACGAACATGGCCTGGATACCGCCCGCCTGCCGCAGGACGAGCGCGTCCGCCTGGCGTACGTGACGCCATCGCACCAGTTCCCGCTGGGCGGCGTGCTGCCGGTCGGCCGGCGCATGGCATTGCTGCAATGGGCACAGCGCCACGATGCCTGGATCGTCGAAGACGATTACGACGGCGAGTTCCGATACGGCCAGCGACCGATCGACACACTGCAGTCGATCGACACCGACGCGCGCGTGATCTACGTCGGCACTGTCTCCAAGGCACTGTCGCCGCAATTGCGGCTCGGCTACGTGGTGCTGCCCGCCGAACTGGTGCCGGTGTTCCGGCAGGCCAAGCGCCTGGCCGATCGCCATGCGCCAGTGCTGGAGCAGCGCGTGCTGGCGTCGCTGATCGAGAGCGGCGCCTATGAACGCCATGTGCGGCGCATGCGACGGGAGAACGAGCGGCGCCGCGCGGCATTGCTGGATGGCATTGCTCGCTTCCTTCCTGCGGATGCCGAGGTCAGCGGCACGGCGGCCGGCCTGCATGTGGTGCTGTGGCTGCCGTCCCTGCGCCCGCGGGACGAAGCGGTGCTGGTGGCCGCTGCGCGGGAGAAGGAAGTTGGCGTTTATCCGTTGTCGCCGCTGTTTGCAATGCCGCCGTCGCAAGGCCGGCCGCGACCCCTCGGACTGGTGCTGGGTTATGCCAGCCTGACGACCGCGCAGATTCTGCAAGGCATGCGTAGCCTGGGCACGGTCATCGCCACGATGGGCCGGTGAATGCCGCTACGGGCGAACGCATCTGCGGGCGAACCGATCCTGGCGTTGGTGGACTAACAGGCAGCAAACCGCAGGAGATAAGCATGTCGCACATCACTTATCCCAACGAAAGCGCCGAATACCGCAAGGCGCGCAACGCGCTGCTTGACGAAGAAATTGCGTTGCGAAGGCATATCGAGGCCGTCGCGGCTCAACGCCGCGCGCTGCCGCCAGGCGGCGAAGTGCCACAGGACTACGTGTTCGAGCGCATCGGCGCGAACGGCATGCCCGAGAAGGTCGAAATGTCCACGCTGTTCGGCCCCCATAGCACCCTGATCCTGTACAGCTTCATGTACGGCCCGGACCGCGACACGCCATGCCCGATGTGCACGCTCTTGCTCGACTCCGTCAACGGTGCGGCGAGGCATATCGGCCAACGTGCTGCGCTCTATATCGTGGCCAAGTCGCCAATCGCCCGGCTTGTCGCCTGGGCGCGTGAGCGGGGATGGGCGCATTTGCAGTTCCTCTCGACCGCGGGCAACAGTTACGACGCCGACTATTTCGGAGACTCGACGAAACTGCCGGCGGAAATCCGGGCCTCCAGCGGCGGGAAGCCCGGCGAGGAATGGGACGACACCGCGTTCAACGTATTCCGTCTCGACCGTGGCAAGGTCCGCCATTTCTGGGGCAGCGATCTTACCTGGGCGCCATCGGAACCTGGCACGGACCACCGCTCCGGCGATGCCGTCAGTGCGTTCTGGGGACTGGTCGACATGACCCCAGAGGGGCGTGGGCAGTTCATGCCGAAGCTCGCCTACTGAACGCCGCCGATAGCGGCCTCCATCGCTTCAGCGGCTGCTGCCGGACTTGCGCTTCCTGACAGCACGCAGCATCAGTCCCGCCAGCATGGCGACGACTGCCAGGATGCCGATGGCGATGAAGAACGGCAATGGCTGATCGACGGCCAGGCTTTCCCCCGCGACGACAATGCCAAGCGCGTAGCCCCCTTCGGCGATGGCGATCGCGGCCAGGAATTTCGGAAAGGGGTAACGCATCGTGCCGAAGAGATAGCCGGGAATTTCCGACGGCACCGCGATACAGAACAGCAGCACCGCCCAGAATTTCATGCGCCGGGACACGTAGTCCTGGTACTTCGCCAGCTTGTCCGCGTAACCGCTGCGCGCGAGCAATGGATAGGCGAGCCGGCCGATGCCGTAGGCGGCAGCAGCGCCCAGCAGCCAGCCACCCCAGAGGAGCAGAACGGTGAGCGGCTTGCCCCACACCGCGCTGGCCGGCGGCACCAGGACCACGCTCGAGGCGAAGGCGAGCATGGCAGACACGGCCGAGAACAGGAAGAAGACGAGCGCGCCAGCGCCGCGGTGCTGTTCCATCGTCGCCTGCGCCCAGGCGATGGCCTGGTCGGCAAGGCCCTTGAAGGGAGGCGAGAGGACGATCAGTGCGACCAGCACCGCCAAGGTGCCGACTGCTAACCAGAACCAGATGGCGTGCCGATTGGCAGACAATTTGCTCAGCATACGAAAATTAGAACCACAGGCCTTGCCGAAAGTTTCGATCCCACTGTCGAGCGGATCGATGCATCGGGCAGGACGGCATCGACATTCAACTGGCTGATTAGCTCAGACGCACGTCATATTGGTCTGTTGAGGTCGAGGATGTAGCGCAGCCAATTGCTGCCATTGGATGGCGCATTCTCAATACGCCAGCCAATCATTTCGAACGGGCTCGTCATGACACAAGGCTTTCATCTGCGTTGATGCTGGTAACGCCCGTGCCGTCGTGTGTAACCGCGATGTAGCCGGCGGCTAGCCTGGCGGCGACTTCGAGGTTTGCCTGTGCGGCACGTACTGCAAGAGGTTGACGGCCATTGCAAGCTCGGGGGCACATGCCAGCCCCAGCGTACTGTCTTCATTCTGAAACGTTTTTTTCGATTTGCGCTGGCCGCCAATCCTTCCACCCCGACATTCCCGAAAAGAATCAAGAAGCTAGCCTTGGTTGGCACCGATCTCGCTTCGCCTTTTAGATCAATTCGCTATTCCGGGGAGATGCCGGGCGTGCGCCGGCGACGCCGGTGCGCGCTCAAGTTGGCAGTGAAGCTGCCGCCCGAAGGAAGTTTTGGAGGGCCCCGGACGAGACCAACGATGTCGTCCCGGGAGCTTCCCGGCCTTCCGCCGCTGGCGGAATGTTCCGCCCGCCCAGGGCAAGCCAAATGCGCCACAGAAATCAGTGAAGGAGGGCGCCACAAGTACCTTGGTTGAAACAGCTTTCTAAGGTTGGGGCACTGCTGGCTGCTGGCTGCTGGCCTTCAAACTGTATCCCTGAATAGATGGCCTCAAAGGAGGTCGTATGGCAAATCGTCGTAACGCCCTGTCACTGGCGGTGACAGGCACATGCTCGTTCTGGCTTATCGCCGCGCTGCCCGGTGCCGCTTCGGCGGCCGATGTATGCCCTGCCGCGGGTGTGGCGGTATGTGGGGTAAACAGCGGCCTGGTTCCGATCCACAAGGATTTTATCCACACCTCCCTTATATGGAACAAAAAATACGCCAAATGTCCCAAGATGCTGATCTGGATGCGGCCATCGGAGTACAAGCCGAAGCACTATCTCAACCCGACGGTGCACGGCGGTGGCTTCCCGGGATTCAACCCGAAGTACATCGAACTGGTACAGGGCGGTTTCGGGCTCGGGCAGCTGGACGAAAGCGGCTGGTCGCGCCACAGCCCTGACCTCGAACGAGAAAACACACAGATCGTCGATGTCTGTGGACTGCAGTACTTGATCGATGCCGGCATCTTCACCAAGACGGCTATCGCCGATCTGACCAGCGCGGAGCTCAGCTTTACCGAGCCGTTCTTTTCGGACGCCGGCTTCTCCAGGGGACTGGGATATAACCTGTTCTGCACTGGCCACGTGGCCGGCATCGATGGCCGCATCTACGTAGTCGGGCTGCATGACAAGGGCGGCAACAATGGTGGCAGGAAAGTCAACATATTCGACCCCAGGACCGAGCAATGGGTATTCAGGCCTACGCCCTGCGTCAGGTCAGGCTTCGAATCGGATCCGACCGGCGTCCTGTCGCATTGCAATCCGCTCAATGAGGACAACACCGACCCAAGGATTTCCTCGGACCTGAAATATCAACGGTGGTACCCGACCGCCGTGACCCTGCCCGATGGGAAGATCCTGGTCCTGTCCGGCTCGGACCAGGATACTAGCGTAGGGCCGGCCAATGCGAGCGCCACCAAGGTGCGGCAAGCGGTGCCGGAGGTGTATGACCCCAAGACGGACACGACGGTTGCACTGGAGAGCGCGCAGAAGCTGCTGCCAATGTATCCGCGCGCCTTCGTGGTCCAGACCGGCCCCGGCGAGAAGGACTGGAAGGTCGCGGTGACATCCGAAGTCGTGCCACCCCTGCCTGGACAACCGGGTGGGCTCAATATCCGCGGATATGACCCGTTCTTTTACAGCGGCAGGACCTACCTGTTCGATGTCCAGGCCGCACTGGCCGATCCGCTGATCGCCACGCCGGCGCAAAACCATTGGCAATATGTCGATACGGCGCAGAATGCCCACGACAGTGGCGCCGGGGTCATCATGGTAACGATCAACGCGGATGGCACATGGTCCCAGGATGTGTTCCTGTTCGGCGGATCGAATGGCGGCAACACACCGGCATCAGCTGTTGCGGAAACGATCAATTTCTCCAGCGCGGCGCCAAAATGGAAGCCCCTCGCCAACCTGGCCATGCCGGTCCAGCAGAACAATGTGGTCGCGCTGCCGGACGGGAAACTGCTGGTCGTTGGCGGTGCCGATGGCAACGTAAACAGCCTTGTCTACCAGATGTTCGATCCGGCCGACGGTAGCAGGACCGACGTGGTCACTTCGCCGGTGCCCCGGCATGACCATTCCACTGCGCTGCTGATGCCAAATGGTGGTGTATGGGTGATGGGAGGCAACCGGGTCAACCTGATACCAGGATCACCCCAGACGCAGGCGCAGCGTGACGCCGCCGTACCGGTCCTCGAGTTCTACAGGCCGCCGTATTTCTTCAAGGGCGCGAAGCCGATCATCACTAACAGCCCAAACAGCATCCACTATGGCCATAGCTTCAAGCTTGACGTCTTCGGTGCCGAGGTCGAATCGGTGACGCTGGTACGTACTGGTCCGATCACGCACAACTGGAGCTGGGGAAACCGCTATGTGAAGCTGCCAGTCCGGGCTCAGAACTACGGCAAGCTGGAAGTCACCGCTCCGCCGCTGCCAGGGCTTGCGATTGCCGGCGACTACGTGCTCTACGCGGTTGGCAAGAACGGGGCCGTCAGCGAAGGGCGCCATGTGGTGCTGAAGTCCAAAGGTGACCCTGCGAATGATTAGACCTGGCAGATGTTGACCGCACGAACCCGTTCGGCCCCTTCGTTCACGAAGCGGCCGAACGGGCCAGACTGCGCTCCTGCAAATCCATGGAACTTGACGGCCCGACCCAGGGCCGGGCGTTTCTGTTCCTGTTCCTGTTCCTGCTCCTGTTCCTGCTCCTGTTCCTGCTCCTGTTCCTGTTCCTGTTCCTGTTCCTGCTCGTGCCTGTTCTTCCAGTCAACGCGCAACTAAAGTGAGCCGGCACGAGGCGGCCGAAGTCGCGCCGTTTCGCGTTGGCCCACGCTTGCTAGCCGTCCTGAACCAGCTTGAATGCGGCCCGGCATGCCGAGGCCAATTCGCGGGCCAGCTCCTTGCGCAGCGCGGGCCCGGTCGCCATCGCTTGGTCCATCCCGGCCGCAAGCTCGTGCACGGGCACCGCGGCCGGCGCGCCGGCCGCGCCCCAGGCCGCGGCGAACGCAACCTGCTTGCTGGCTCCGGGCGGTTGCGCGGGCCGCAGCAGGCCCAGCCTCGGCAAGGCAAAGGCGCCTGCGACGATGCCGCCGTGCAGGCTGCTGCCGATGAAGCCCTGGCTGTGCGCGATCAGCGCGCAGATATCCCACAGGTCAAGCGAGTCGAAGAGCGCGACGGGCGTAGCGGACAACCGCGTGGCTAGGCGCCGGTAGCAAGCCAGGTCGTCATGCCACGGCGCGGCGCCGGCGCGGAACAGCACCACGCCCAGGTGTCTGTCCCGGGCGATGCGTTCGAGTTGGGACGCCAGCTGCGACAGGGTTTCGTCGTCGCCAAAGTCAGCGCTGCACTGCACCGCCAGGTATCCGCCAGGAAAACCTGAGTCGATGCGCGCGCATGCGCCGTGGCCGGCGCGCCGGCGGATGCGGTCGCCGAACAGTTCAGCCACCAGCACCGCCGGATCCGGCTCCAGGGCGCAATCAATGCCGTTCTCCGCAAGCAAGGTCCGGGTCCACGGGTCTCGTACGCCGACGCTGGTGGCGGCACCAAGCTTGCTCACCACCTCGGCCCGCATGCCAGGCTCGACCGATCCAAGGTCAATGCCGCCCGCGGCATGGACGATCACGCGCCTGACATTGACGAACAGGTTGGCGGGCAACAGGTAGGGAGCAAGGTCCGGCACGCCCAACTGGTCGCGCGCCCACACCGTTCGCGCGTGCGGCCGGTGATCGAGCTGCGCCACCACTGCCTCGGCCTGCTCGGGGGGCAGCAGCATCACTGCCGCCTCCCACAGCGAGCAGGTCAGGATTTCACCGCCCACGTGGATGACATCGACGGCGGCGTTGCCCACGGTGGCGGAAAGGCGCGCCAGGGTGTGGACCTGATGGCCGCCATGGCGCCTCAGGTCGCGCTCGGCAAGACCTCCGTAACAGAGACTGTCACGGGGACTGTCCGGGCCGACCATGCGTTGCACCACATGCGCGAGCAGCAGATCGCCGAAGTTGTGGCGGTCGAAGGCGCCGAACAGGATCGTGTAGGTCGCGGCGCCTGCTGGCATGGCATCAACGATACGCAAGCACCAGCTGCATGTCCGCGCTGTCGAAACCTTCGGTAAATCCAGCCCGGATACCCTCCAACAACTGTGTGGCGGGTTCCTCCTTGCCCTGCTGGCGCCATAGCCGTGCCAGGTCCAGCGCGGCCCGCAATTCCAGCGACCTGGCATGCTGGTGGCGAGCGACTTCCATCGCCTTGTGGAAACACGCTTGCGCTTGCGCCTCGCCATCAGGCCGCCCCTCGGCAGCCGAGCGTTGCTGTAACAGCTGACCCTGGAGACGGAGCCACTCCGCTTCGCAATAGTGCTCTCCGGCCTGGTCCACCGCGTCTTTCGCCACGGCAAGCGCGTCCAGCCCCGCCTGCCATTGCCCCTGGCGTCCGTAGGCGTTGGCCAGCAGGCACTGGAAGTGAGAATTGCCCAGGACCGCGCCGGTGGCGTGATAGGCCGCCAGCCCTTCGTCCATCAGGGCGATGCCTGCCTCTTGCTGCCCCTGTTCTGCCAGCGCCCAGCCGCGAAGGATGGTCGTCCACGCGCGCCAGAGCGGGAAACCCTGCTCGGTCGATAGCGTGATGGCAGCGTCCGCATATTCTTGCGTGAGTCGGGGCTCGCGGCGGAACTGGTGCAGCTCTGCTGCCTGGCATAGGGCATGGGCCAGGCTGAAGGGGTGGGATAGCTGCCGCGCCAGCGCAAGTCCGTCCTGCGCGCACTGAAGGGCCTGGTCTGGGTAGCCAAGGGCCCAGAGTACGAGCGCTGAAATCGACAGGGCACGCACTTCCGGATCCACGCCATGGACATTGAGGTGGGTGAGATGCGGTCCCGCGCCGTAGAGCGCCAGGGCATCGCGCAGATGGGCATGCGCGATGCCGAATCTTCCCGAGTAGTACGCGGTCATCCCGAGCGCCACATGCGCCTCGCCCGACAACTCCGGATCGTTCGTTTGACCGGCCAGCCGCAGCAGCTGCTTGCCCAGCCGGTAAGCCTTCGCATGTTCCGCGCGCAGCGAGAAATAGGTACGCAGCCCCACCAGCGTTGGAAACAGCTGCGGCGTGTCGCCGCTCTGGCCGCATAGCGCCAGCGCGCGGCTGTAGGTCGCTTCCACTTCAGATGCGGCAAAGCCGCGCGCGGCGATCAGCGCCGGCCCGATGGCCAGCCGCAGCACGAGCTCCTGCTGCGCGCGTTCCGGGGTATCCGGCTGGCGGCCGAGCCATTCCAGCGCGGCATTCAGGTGGCTGATCGCCTCGTGGTAGGCAGAGCGCTGGACGGCCTGCTGTCCTGTGTACTGCAGGTATTCCACCGCCTTCAGGCCGTTGCCGCTGAGGCTGTAGTGCCGGGCCAGTTCGCCGTAGTGATCCTTCAACTGGTTCTGGAACAGCGCCTCGATCGCCTGGGCCGTGCGCTGGTGCAGCGCGGTGCGTTGCTCCGTGAGCAGGCTGTTGCCGGCCACTTCCTGGGTCAGCGCGTGCTTGAACGTGTATTCGGTGTCGGGGAACGCCGGCCGCTCGTAGATGAATTCTCCTGCCTCCAGCTGGGCGAGGAGGGGGCGCAACTGTTCATCCGGCTGCGCTACCACGCGCTGGATCAGGCGGAGGGAGAACTCCTTGCCGATCACGGCCAGCGTCTGCAGCAAGTCTTTCTCGGCACGGGACAGCCGGTCGATGCGGGCGGCAAGCACGCCTTGCACCGTCGTGGGGATATGCAGCGCTGTGGGTGTCTGCTCGATGCGGTAATGGCCGGGCTCGCCAAGCAGCACCTTCTCCTCGCACAGGGTTTGCACCACCTCTTCCATGAAGAATGGGTTGCCCTCGGTCTTTGCGAGGATAAGGCGCTTGAGGGCCGTCAGCGCCGGATCGTCGCCAAGGAGCGCGGTGAGCAGTTGCCCGGCCTCCGCCTGGCCCAGCGGGTCCAGCCGCAGCGGCGTGTAGCTGTGTTTCCGGCTCCAGCCATGCTGGTACTCCGGCCGGTAGTTCAGCAGCAGCAGGATCCTGGCGCCGGAAAGGCGCTCGACCAGGACATCCAGGAAGGCCTCGGTCTCGCTGTCCAGCCATTGCAGGTCCTCGAACAACAGCACGAGCGGTTGATTGCGGCTCTCGCGCGCCAGCAGGCTGGTGATCGCCTCGAACGTGCGCTTGCGCCGGATCAGCGGATCCATGTCCGGCAATGCCGAGCCGGGTTCGCTGATGCCCAGCAGGTGCAGCAGGTATGGCAGCGCGTCTTCCAGTGTCCGGTCGAGCATCACCACGCGGCCGGCAACCTTCTCGCGGCATTTCCGTTCGTCGTCGTGGACCTCGAGCTGGAAGTAGTTCTTGACCAGTTCGATCAGCGGGAGATAGGCAAAGGCCTTGCCGTGGGACACCGAGAATGTCTCCAGCGTCAGGCAGCCGCTGGGAACGCGCGCCTTGAATTCGTGGAAGAGACGCGATTTGCCGACCCCGGCCTCGCCGACGACCGCGACGATCTGCCCATGTCCGGCCGCGGAACGCTGCAGCGCCTGCTGCAGCGCTTCCAGTTCCCGGTCCCGTCCGACAAAGCATGCGAGGCCGCGGTGCGCCGCCACCTGCAAGCGCGTGCGCAAGGGCCCGATGCCGGTCAGCTCGTACACGGCCAGCGGCATCGGGATGCCCTTGACCTGGGCAACGCCAAGCGGCTTGAACGCGAAATACCCTTCGGCGAGCCGATAGGTGGATTCGCTGACAAAGATCGACGACAGCGCGGCCATGGTCTCCATCCGCGAGGCAATGTGGATGGTGTGGCCGACCGGGTCGTAGTCCGTGTGCAGATCGTCCTTGCGGATCGAACGCACGACCACCTCGCCGGTGTGGATGCCGACCCGCATCTGCAGCGAGATGCCTTGTTCCAGCCTGAGCCTGTCGCTGTGGCGCTGCATCGCCTTCTGCATGCGCAGCGCGGCGTACAGCGCACGCTGGGGATGGTCCTCGTGAGCGATCGGTGCGCCGAACAGCGCCAGGATGCCGTCGCCCAGCGACTTGGCGACGTAGCCCTCGTAGTAGTGCACCGCCTCCATCATCAGGTCGATCACCGGCGTGATCAGCCGGTGGGCGTCCTCCGGATCCAGGTCGTGGATCAGGGCGGTCGAGCCGGCCATGTCCGCGAACAGGACGGTGATGGTCTTGCGCTCGCCGGCGGCCTCGCCACGGGCTTCCAGTGCGGCCTGCTCGCTGCGGATGCGTTCCGCCAGATGGGCCGGCGTGTAGGAGACCGGGGCAGTGGGCACAGCGGGGGGCAGATCACCGCAAGGTTCGCCGCAAGCACTGCAGAAGCGCGCCGCCGGGGCCAGGGCATGGCCGCAGCGGCGGCACTGGCGGGCGAGGGCGCTGCCGCACTGCTGGCAAAAATTGGCGCCCGCGGGGTTATCGCATCCGCACTTTATGCACTGCGCCATGGGGCCTCCTCGGGGACGCTTCCTTCATAGGATTAGTGCGCAAAGCCGTCCATCGCAAGAGGCGCCGCCAGGGGAGGCTGGCATCGGCCCAAACCGGCGGGCCAGTCAGCTTCGAAGTGCGCTGATGCCGTCCGGTTTCGGTTCCGTGGAGATGCTACAAGATGTCTTCCAGATTGTCCTGCTGCGACCGGATGTCTTCCGGACTGAACACGATATACCCGAGGGCTCTCAACAGACGCACCGCCTCCAGTTCGGCATCCAGGTACACCGGCCGTTCCGTGCGCCGCGCGCGCGCGGGGGCGCTGGCGTGCGTGCCGGCAGGGGGGGCGGGGAAGGACTGCCCGTCCGGCTGCCGCGCGGTCAGGATGCGGCAATGCTCGACGCTGGGCTTCCATGACACGTCGACGGCGGCATTGAAACGCGCCGCGCACAGCCGCAAGCGCTTCAGCGCCTGCAGCCAGCCGATAAATGCGTCGCGCTCCGACGGCTGGTAGCCCTTCAGCAGCGTACTGAGCTGCTCGTGGGCGGCGGGGTTGGCCGCGGCCGGGTCGTCGTCGAGCAGCGCGATCTCCAGCGCCACCCGCTGGCACCTGTCCTGGTCGTAGATCGTGCATTGGCAGTCGAGCACGCCTTCCTGCAGCAACTCGCACAGCAGGGCCCACACCCGCGGGTTCTTGTCGAGCCGGCCATCGAGGGTGGGATCGATCTGGCCGAGGATATCCGCAAGGAGGCGGCCGCTGTCCGCCTGCACGGCACGCGCAAATGCCATCGCGTTGTCCGAAGGGCTGTCGCCACGCGCCAGCCGTTGCAATGCGGCTTCCTTCAGTTCGTGGATCTCCGCGACGGTATCGGCGGCCTGCTTCCAGGCAAACGCTTCCAGGCCGCCAGCCAGCTTGCGCGCGGGCCTGGCAAGCTGGCCTGCCAGCGTCTGGATAAAACTGGTGCAGACGCTGCAGTGACATTCGAGCCGGCCCGCGTGCAGGAAGCCGGCATACAGGCGCTCCCGGTGCCCGCAATGCGGGCACTCCACCGAGAAGCCACCCTGCCGCGCGACGCGTTGCGAGGCGAGCAGTCCATCGACCTGGTAGTGCGCCTGGCCATCGCAGCACGGGCAGATCCATTCCAGCTTGTGAGCGCCGTCGCGCGGCGCGACCGCGCGGTCGAACTGGCGCTCGATTGCGCTGCGCGGAATGCCTTGCGAGCGTCCAAGCACGTCGGCGGCATAGCGCCAGTAGCAATACGAGTGGGCGGCGGCGGCCGCTTCCGCATCAAGACTCTGCAAAGCAGGGATGAGATGCGTGCTGCGCCGGATTTCGTTGGCCTTCGCGTCGACCAGCGCGGCCCCGCCGGGCATCACCGCCTCGAGTGCGGCACGACTCTGCGCGAGGAAGTCCGGCACGTGGACGCGGCGGATGAAGTCCTCGTTCTCGAGCCAGAACATATGCCCGGGCAAGGATTCGAGCGCATCGACGCCGGCCCTGACTTCCGCCATGCCGGAACAGGCGAGGAACGTGAAGGGCTTGCTGAACAGGAATGCATCGGCCATGTTTTGTCAACGGAGTATCCCGCCCACGGCCAGTACAGCACCGCGTGCGATGGTTTCACCCCGTGGCTCCTGCCAGGCCGATCGCGCGGACGGCGCATGCTTCTCGCATCAGCCCGCTTTTTTGGGGAGATTCCCCTTGTTATTGTTCAGGTATGTCTGATTCCGCACAGGTTAGCCCTGCCGGTTAGGACAGGATAGGCGACGGTCATGGATCCGTGCAAAGGCCAATAGTCGACTGCTGCAAGTTCCCGGCGGTCAGCGATCCTTCTTCTTCGGGGGCAGTCCTCCGGCGTAGTGCCGACTGACTGCCCTGGCCGGCACGTCAATGCATATGCTGCCCGCCGTTGATGGCGATATTCGCACCCGTCACGTAGGCCCCGTCCTCAGAGCAGAGGAAGGCAACCAGTCCGGCCACTTCTTCCGGCTTGCCAAGGCGCCCCATCGGGATCTGCGGCAGGATCTTGCTTTCCATGATGTCCTGCGGGACGGCCGTCACCATCTTGGTGGCCAGGTAGCCCGGCGATACGGTGTTGACCGTCACGCCCTTCCTGGCGACTTCGAGCGCCAGCGATTTGGTGAACCCATGCATGCCGGCCTTGGCCGCCGCATAGTTGGTCTGGCCGAAAGCGCCCTTGGAACCGTTGACCGAAGAGATGTTGATGATCCGACCCCAGCCACGCTCGACCATGCCATCGCAAAGGGGTTTGGTCATGTTGAAAACCGAGTCAAGGTTTGTCCTCATCACGGCGTCCCAATTCGGCTTGTCCAGCTTCCTGAATGCCATGTCGCGCGTAATGCCGGCGTTGTTCACCAGGATGTCGACGCGGCCAAGATCGGCCAGGATCCGGGCCGCGCTCGCCTGGCAGCTGTCGTAGTCGGCCACGTCGGCAGCGTACGCGTGCATCTCGCGGCCGCCGGCGGCCATGGCAGCCAGCCATTCCCGCACCTTCGTGTTGCCAGGCGAATGCGTGACCACCACCGTATGGCCGGCGTCGTGCAACCGGACGGAGATGGCCTCTCCGAGGCCGCCCATGCCGCCGGTAACCAGTGCGATTCTTTTCATCATTCGGATTGCTCTCGTTTTCGAGGTTAATAAGCCGCCGAGCCTGCCCTGAATGGCAGACCGACTGGACGGTTTTGTTGTGGCAGCCGCGACCCTGCCGGCGCAGTGCGGCGGGTCCGCTGGTCGATAAGCCGGGGTATTTGGTAGCAAGGGCGCCGGCTATTCCGGCGCCGCATCACGCCTTGAAGAGGCGAGACGTTGCCTGGCGGGCCGCGCCCGTGGTGGCACCAGCGCTTGCGGCGAGATTGGCGGTGGTCACGTCTGCCATCTGCTGGGTGATGGCCTGCGCCGCGCGGTAGGAATGATTGGCGGCATCTACCGTCGACTGCAGCAAGGCGGTAATGGCTTCGGAGCCGGCCGGGGCATTCTTCACGAAGGTGTCGACGAAGGCCTGCACATTGCGATGGTGCTGTTCGTACTGATCTTCAACGGCCTTGGCCAGTTCCGCGTGAGCCTGTGATGCGATCTCGCACACGCGTTGTGCATACGAGATGGCCTTTTCCGCGGAGGCCTGAGGCAGGTTACCCGGCACCGCCAGCGCGTCACGCAGATCGTTCCCGGCTGTCGCGGCCCTGAGGCCTTCCTGCCCCTCGGCCAGGGATGCCCTGGCCGCCTGCAGGTTCAGTTCCGCCAGCTTCTGGATCCCTTCAAGAGCCGTGTTCGACAGCCTTTCCAGATTGGCGAGGTTGTTCTTGTGGACTGCTGCAAACTGATCGGAAGTAAAGAAAGACATCCTTTGGGTTCCCCTTTTGTTGGTCGCCGGGTGTCAGCAGCAAAGGCTGTGAAATCCAATGCGAGCGCTGTTGCCAGGCGGTCATGGCTGCCGTCGCGGCAGCGCAGCAACCGAGGGCCAGAGGTTAGAGGAAATCTTCTAATTTGATCCCTAGGGACTTACCCAAATCGGCGCTGCATATCGGCTCATATGTGCTTTATGCGCCATGTATATAACATTTACTTACACATTTATGCTGCACCGCGAGATTACCTTTTCGGAGGAAGACGGACCTCGGGAGCTGTCTTAGAAGATTCATATCGCGCCTTGATAATTCGTGTAAGGCGGTATTGAATGAACGTTCCCGGCGCATGCGGCAGGTGCCGAGAGCTCAAAGGACCTTTGCAGAGAAGCGCATTTCGCCGTATGTGCCAATTCCTGGCGACGACGGCATTCATTCCCCCGCAGACGACAACGACGCAGGAGACGAACGTGCTGAGTCCACATGAAATTGCCGCACTCATTCTGGTCAAGGATGCCCCGAATCCGGAGGAACTGGATCCCGTGGCTATTGACATGCTGCTCACGCATCAATTTGTCACGCTCGAAGACCGGCCTTCCGGCCAGGCGTGTCCCCGCCTCACCCCGCGCGGCGATTCCGTTCTGAAGGCCGTCGGGCGGTTCCGCTAAGCCGCTGCCTGGCTGACACATCCTTACCCTTCCGTCCGTGGCGCTGCCATTTGCAGCAGGCCTGCCAGCAAGCCGCGTGTTTCGGCTGCGTCTCGGCTCGCTGGCCCCAGGCTAATTCGCACGACCCATTGGCGCCTCTGTGGCGACACGCTGCTGCCGCAGAGGCCGCCGGGTCCAACCTCAGGAGTCCATCATGCCTACGTTGCCCACCGAACAATTTTCGGCCCTCCACGCCGCCAACCTCGACCTGCTTTTCAGTCTGACGAACCAGACCATGGTCGGCTTCCAGAAGCTGACCGAACTGAATCTGCAGACAATGAAGGCGACCTTGGCGGAAACCCAGGACAACCTGAAGAAGGCGTTCGCCGCCAAGGACGTGCAGGAGCTGCTGGCGCTGCAAGCGAGCTTGTTGCAGCCGGCTGCAGAGAAGGCACAGGCGTACCGGCGTCAGTTCGTTGAGATCACCTCGGCCACACGAGCCGAATTCGCGAAAGTCGCCGAAGCACAGTACGAGGAAAACAAGCGCAAGGTGCAAGACGTCATTGACAACGCCACCAAGGCCGCCCCGGCCGGCTCGGAGGCCGCCGTGGCCGCCTGGCAATCGGCGGTGAGCGCCGCCACCAGCCTGTGCGATACGGTGCAGCAATCGGCCAGGCAGGCAATCGAAATCACCGAAAGCAATCTGGACATAGCTGCTGCCGCCGCATCGAACGCAGCGCGGCAAGCGACTGCGCAAGCTGCGCGTGCCACCAAGCGGTAGCGTGCGACGTCGACTGACGACGTCGATTCCTTTTTGCAGATTGCGCGGCGCCATCGGAGAAGGTGTGCCGTAGCTGCCCGACACACTGTTTCCGCCAGATTCGAGGGGGGCAGTAGCCGCAGTTGGTGGACAGGGCCCTGACCAATGCAGTCAGGGCCCATTTCCATTTGAGTTTTCCTGCCGGCGCGGTACTGCGGAAAACGCTGCTTTCCGGCCTCAGCCTGCCGTAGACAACGCTCGCCAGCGAGCGTCATCGGCATCGCACTGATGTGCGCCCGCGACCGATCTATGGTTCGCCGGCCGCCAGAGGTGGCCTGTCACTGCGCGTATGGCCATATCGCTTGTACAGGAAATGATCCACCGGCCAATTGCCGGCACCACGACATAGCAACACGAGCAGCATCGCCGCCCACTGGATATGCGTGGGCCAAGCCAGCGGATAAACGAATACCTCGATCACTGTGGTCGAAAATTTCTTGTGCGACAAACGGCTGTCGATAACGCAGAATGCAGTCATGGCTTCCCGAGCGCGCCGTCGTGACGGCCACCCCAGTTGCACGGGCGATCCCCAGGATTCGGCTCTTTCCGGCCTCGGATCCGGACCAGCGGCCCGCCGGGCCGATGGCACCGCGGATTGGTCGGTTGCCATGATGCGGGCCCAGGGCGGCGACCGCGAAGCCTACCGATACCTGCTGGAAGCCATCACCCCCTACGTGCGGGCACTTGCGGCCCGCCAGGTCCGCAACCGCGGCGACCTGGAGGATACGGTGCAGGACGTGCTGCTGACGGTACATGCGGTGCGTCACACCTATGATCCGGCCCGCCCGTTCGGCCCGTGGCTGGTTGCGATCGCCAATCGGCGCATCGTCGACGGCCTGCGCCAGCGTGGCCGCATCGGCTCGCACGAGACTGTGCTCGACACGGAGCATGAAACCTTTTCGGCCTCCGGCGCGAACTTTCAGGAAGAGGCTGTTGATGCGCGCGCGGTGCGGGATGCCATCGAGCAGCTCCCCATCGGCCAGCGCGAAGCGGTGCGCATGCTGAAACTGGAAGAGATGTCGCTCAAAGACGCTGCCGCCGTCAGCGGGATGTCGGTGGCGTCGTTGAAAGTGGCCAGCCATCGCGCCTTGAAGACGCTGCGCAAACTGTTTGCATCGCAAGGTAACAAGACGTGATTCCCACCCCTGACCTGATCGACTCCCTGGTGGCCGACGCGACGCCGGTGCGACGCTTGCGCCCGCCGGCTGTGCGGGCGGCACGGTGGCTGCTGCTTGCAGCGCTGGTCATTGTGCTGGCCGCGCTCCATCATGGGGTGCGGCCAGACTTGGCGTTGAAACTAGCGCAGCCCGTCTTTGTCTCCGGTGTGGCGGCAGCGGTGCTGACCGCTGTGCTGGCCGCCATCGCCGCGTTCATCGCCAGCGTACCTGGCCGCTCGCCACGATGGCTGATGCTGCCGGTGCCAGCAGTCCTGGTTTGGATCGGCACCATCGGTTACGGCTGCCTGACCGACTGGGTCAGGATCGGCCCGGGCGGCATCTCGCTCGGCGAGACAGCCAGTTGCTTCGCCACGCTGATGGTGGTCGGCCTGCCGCTATCGTTCGCCATGCTCTTCATGCTGCGCTATGTGGCACGACTGTCCCCTGGGCCGGTGGCAATGTGCGCCGGCCTTGCCGTTGCCGCGATGACAGCGACGGCCCTGTCCTTGCTCCACCCGTTGGATGCCACGGTGATGATTCTGCTGTGGAATTTCGGCGTGGCGCTGCTGCTGGTTGGCGTCAGCGGCCGGTATGGGCATTGGCTGTTCGCATGGATGGCGGCGCGCTGAAACGACTGCGTCCCCCTCGCATACCGACCTCAACACGCCCGATAGGGCTAATATCGACGCCTGAGGCGGACGACCGGCAAACCGTGCCCGGCGCACGCTTTTGAGTGTTCGACGACCACGGATGCCCCGTGCCCACCTTTCCAGGAGACACAACATGCCGAGCAAGAATACGATCTGTTTGTGGTACGACCGCGATGCGCTCGACGCCGCGAACTTCTACGCCGCGACATTCCCCGACAGCGCTGTCAAGGCCGTCCTCCGAGCCCCCGGCGATTATCCCGACGGCAAGGAAGGCGATGTCCTGACCGTCGAGTTCACCGTTGCCGGCATTCCCTGCCTCGGTCTCAACGGCGGCCCCCATTTCAAGCACAGCGAGGCGTTTTCCTTCCAGATCGCGACGGACGACCAGGCAGAAACCGACCGCCTCTGGAACGCGATCGTCGGCAACGGCGGCCAGGAAAGCGAATGTGGCTGGTGCAAGGACCGGTGGGGACTGTCGTGGCAGATCACCCCGCACGCACTGACCGCGGCGATCACCGATCCCGATCGCGCGGCGGCCAAGCGCGCCTTCGACGCAATGATGACGATGCGGAAAATCGATATCGCCAAGATCGAGGCGGCCCGGCGGGGGGCATGATCCAGTTGCCGGCCTGCACGCGCCTACACGCGCTGCGCCTGCCGCGACCGCCACTTCGACACGCTGCAGCCAAACTCGCCACTGAACCAGCGCGAAAACGTGCTCAGTGACGTAAATCCCAGCAGCGTTGCTACCTCCGACAACGGCCTGTCGGGGTTCTCGATATAGCCGACCACCAGGCCCGCACGCGCCTGGTTCAGGATTTCGGTATAGCTGGTCTGGTCCCGCGCCAGGCGACGGTGGATGGTGCGCCGGTCCACACCTAAGTGCTGCGCCACCCGGTCCACCGAGCACATGCCGGTGGGCAGCAGCACGTAGACCAGCTTGCGCACCTTGTCCGGCATGGTGGCGTTTGCCTGGGCCAGCAGGCTGCCGAGGTAGCGCTTGACCTGGCCTGCCATCACCGGATCGTAGGACGGCAGCGGGGCCTCCAGGTCGGCGGCGGCGCAGACGATGCCGTCGAAGTCCTGGTTGAACAGCGGGTCGATGCCGAACACGCGCGTACAGGTTGCCACGCTGGCGGGTGCCGGATGCGTGAAGCAGATGCTGCGCGGGCGCCAGGACGCACCCAGGAACAGGCTCAGCATGCGGAACATCACGCCCACGGCGAGGTCGGTGGCCTGCCGCAGCACGCCGGGCTCCTCGGTCAGGACGTGGAGCCGGATGATGACCAGTCCTTCGGATTCCTCCATGCGCATGGCCAGCGATTCGTTCTGCAGGCCCATGTATCGCACCATGGACTCCAGCGCGCGGCGCAGCGTGGGCTGCTCGCGCACCACGAAGGCCAGCGGCCCCAGGTTCGAGAACTGGCGCAGTTCCGCCATGCGCAGGCCGAAGTCGTCCACCTGCGCGGCGCGTGCCGAGGCGTCCAGCAAGCGTCCCACCAGCGCGGCGGGGATGCGGATGTCGGGATCGAGCAGCACGTCGCGGCTGATCCTGGCCGCGCGCATTTGCTGGTGCGGATCGAGGCCGACGGCGCGGGCCACTTCGACGTAGTTGGTAAGGCTGGCGCTGCGCAGGTAGTAGGACATCGCGTTATCCGAGTGTCGCGAGATGCAAGCCGATGGCGTCCGAAGGGCTGCCGATCATCGTTGCATGCCCTCAGCGCCCGCAGCGCTTGCGTTGCCGTTTGCGTTGCCGTTTGTGTTGCCGCTTGCGTGCCGCCGGCGCCATGCCAGCGGTGGTTCGCCGAACTGGATCGAGAACCAGCGCGTGAACGTGCTGGCCGAGCTGTAGCCCAGCAGTTCCGCCACCCGCAGCATGGCGTATTGCGGGTTCTCCACATAGCGCAGCGCCAGTTCGCGCCGCACTTCATTGAGGATATCGGTGAAGGTTTCGCCGGCTTCGTCGAGCTGGCGCTGCATGGTGCGCAGGCTCAGTCCCAGTCCCTGCGCCACGCCTTCGCAGGTGGCGCGGCCCATCGGCAGCATCAGGTAGACGGCATTGCGCACATCCCGGCCGATGCTGGGCGCGTTGATGCGCGGCAGCGTGTCGACAAAGCGCTCGGCATAGCGCGCCATCGCCGGATCGCCGGTCGGGTTGGGCGTGTCGAGGTCGGCTGCCCGGCACACGATGCCATTGAATTCGCTGTCGAACTCCAGCGGACAGCCGAACAGGCGCCGGTGGACGCGCAAGTCATCGGGCGCGGGATGCGTGAAGTTGATGCTCAGCGGGCGCCAGTGCGAGCCGAGCAAGGCCCGGCACAGGCGGAACACCACGCCCAGCGCCAGCTCGGTGCCCTGGCGCGAAGGCTGGTCCAGCACGACTTCCTGGCGGATGATGACCGCGCCGCCGGCTTCTTCCAGCAGGATCGACACGGATTCGTTGACCAGGTGCCGGTAGCGGATGATCGTGGCGAGCGCCGCGCGCAGCGTGGGCTGCTGGCTGATCAGCAGGCTCATCACGCCGAAGTCCGAAAGCTGCCGCGATTCCGCCATGCGCAGCCCGAAGGTCGGGCAGTCCGCGGCCCTGGCGGCGGCTTCCAGCAGGGTGGCGCAGGCGCTCACCGGAATGCGCTGGTCCGGCTCCGCGAGCAGCGCCCGGCTGAGCCTGGCGGTGCGCAGCAAAGGCTGCGTATTAAGGCCAAGTTCGCCGGCCACTTCAAAGAAATTGGTCAGTGCCGCGGCACGTACCAGCGTGTCCAAGGTTGTCTCCCCGCTTATGGCTGGCTGCTTATCGCGGCGGGCTTGCCGGGAAGCCGCCGCATTGTCTTTGCAGCGGCATGATAGGCGGGGTTGGCATGAAATGCAAAGCCGCTGGAGCCTATTGCAAAGCCGCCAGGGCCGCGGCGCCCTACATTGCTTGCATGCGCGGCACACACCGGTGCCGCAGTGTTCCAAGGAGACAAGTGCATGGCAAAGATCGTCCGCATGTATGAGACTGGCGGCCCCGAGGTATTGCGTTATGAAGACGCGCCGGTGGGAGATCCCGGTGCCGGGCAGGTGCGCATCCGCCACGTGGCGGTGGGCCTGAACTACGCCGACACCTACTTCCGCAACGGCACCTATCCGGTACCACTGCCGTCCGGCATGGGCGTCGAAGCCGCGGGCGTGGTGCAGGCCATCGGGGCTGGCGTGACCAACGTCGCCGTGGGCGATCGCGTCACGTATACCGGCTTCATCAACACGCTGGGCGCCTACAGCACCGAGCGCCTGGTGCCGGCGGCGCCGCTGATCCGCCTGCCGGACACCATCGGCTTCGAGACCGCGGCGGCGATGACCATGCGCGGCCTGACTTCGGCCTACCTGATGCGCCGTATCCATGCGTTCCAGCCTGGCGAGGCCATCCTGCTGCACGCGGCGGCCGGTGGCGTGGGCCTGATCGTGTCGCAATGGGCCAGGCTGCTTGGCCTGACGGTGATCGGCACGGTGTCGAGCGAGGCCAAGGCCGAAGTGGCGCGCGCCCATGGCTGCGACCACATCATCAACTACAGCCATGAAGACGTGGCCAAGCGCGTGCGCGAGCTGACCGACGGCGTCGGCGTGTCGGTGGTGTTCGACAGCGTCGGCAAGAGCACCTTCGCGTCTTCGCTGGATTCGCTGCGGCGCCGCGGCACCATGGTCTGCGTAGGCACCGCCTCCGGGCCGATCCCGCCGTTCGACCCGGTGCTGCTGGCCATGAAGGGCTCGCTGTTCCTGACCCGCCCGGCGCTGGCCGACTACATCTTTGATCCCGCAGAAAAGTCGCAACTGGCCGAAGAACTGTTCGATCACGTCGGGTCCGGCCGCATCCGGATCGAGATCAACCAGCGCTACGCGCTCGAAGACGCGGTGCTGGCGCACCACGACCTGGAATCGCGCAAGACCACCGGTTCGTCGATCTTTGTCATCTGAGGAGCCAATGCCATGCGAGTCCAACCACTCACTTGCGCGCTGGGCGCCGAACTGAGCGGCGTCAACCTGGCCGATGCCGTGCGCGACGACGGCTTGTTCGCCGAGATCCGCGCGTTGCTGCTGCAGCACCGCGTGCTGTTCCTGCGTGACCAGAAGCTCAGCCGTGCCGAGCATGTTGCCTTCGCCAGCCGCTTCGGCGAACTGGAAGACCATCCGGTGGCCGGCAGCGATCCGGAACATCCTGGCCTGGTGCGCATCTACAAGACGCCCGAGCAGCCGAACGACCGCTACGAGAACGCCTGGCATTCCGACACGACCTGGCGCGAGGCGCCGCAGTTCGGCGCGGTGCTGCGTTGCGTGGAATGCCCGCCGGTTGGCGGGGACACCATGTGGGCGAACATGGTGCTGGCCTACGAGCGGCTGCCCGACCTTGTCAAGACGCAGATCGCCGACCTGCGCGCGCGCCACAGCATCGAAGCCAGCTTCGGCGCCGCCATGCCGATCGAAAAGCGCCTGGCGCTGAAGGCGCAGTATCCCGATGCCGAGCATCCGGTCGTGCGCACGCACCCGGACACCGGCGAGAAGGTGCTTTACGTCAACGCCTTCACCACGCACTTCACCAACTACCACACCGCCGCGCGCGTGCGCTTCGGGCAGGACGCCAATCCGGGCGCCGCCGACCTGCTGCGCTACCTGGTGAGCCAGGCCTATATCCCCGAATATCAGGTGCGCTGGCGCTGGGCGCCCGACAGCGTGGCGATCTGGGACAACACCGCCACGCAGCACTACGCGGTGATGGATTACCCGCCGTGCCACCGCAAGATGGAGCGGGCCGGCATCATCGGCACGCGGCCGTACTGAACCCTGGCTTCGAGCAAATGAACATGCAAGACAACCTTGGTACCAACCTTGTTACGCCGGCCAAGTCGGCCTACGCCTATCCGCTGCTGGTCAAGCAGCTGCTGACCAATGCCCTGAGCCTCTACGGCGACCAGGAGATCAGCTACCGCGGCGAGATGCGCTATACCTTCCGCGACTTCCGCCACCGCATCGGCAAGCTGGCCTCCGCGCTGGCGGCGCTGGACATCCGCCATGGCAGCACCGTGGCCGTGATGGACTGGGACAGCCACCGCTACCTGGAATGCTATTTCGGCGTGCCGATGATGGGCGCCACGCTGTTCACCGTCAATGTGCGGCTGTCGCCCCAGCAGATCCTTTATACGCTCAACGACGCCGGCGCCGCGGTCGTGCTGGTTCACCCGGACTTCCTGCCGGTGATCGAGCAGATCCGCCCGCAGCTCACCGGCAACCCGCGCTTCGTGCTGCTGGCAGATGGCCAGGACGTGCCGCAGACCGGCGTGCCGCTCGCCGGCGAGTACGAGGCAATGCTGGCGCAGGCGTCAGCCGATTTTGATTTTGCAGACTTCGACGAGAACACCAAGGCCGCCACGTTCTATACGACCGGCACCACCGGGGATCCGAAGGGTGTCTGCTACAGCCACCGCGAGATCGTGCTGCACACGCTGGCGTCGGCGACGACCCTCTGCGCGCCGCGTGAAGGGCAGCGCATGCATCGCGAGGATGTCTATATGCCCATCACGCCGATGTTCCACGTGCTGGCGTGGGGCATCCCGTATATCGCCGTGATGCTGGGACTGCGCACGGTGCTGCCGGGCCGCTACGTGCCCGATCAACTGCTGAAGCTGCGCGAGACCGAGAAGGTCACGTTCTCGCACTGCGTGCCGACCATCCTGCAGATGCTGTTGCAGGCGTCCGCCGACGGCAAGCCGGACCTGTCCGGGTGGAAGATCATCATCGGTGGTTCGGCGCTGCCGCCCGCGCTGTGCGAGGCGGCGCTGGCGCGCGGCATCGACATCTTTGCCGGCTACGGCATGTCGGAGACCGGACCGATCGTGTCGCTGGCGCAGCTGCCGCCCGGGCGCGCGCCGAAGGACCATGCCGAAGAAGTCCGCATGCGCTGCTCCACCGGACGTCCGGTGACGCTGGTGGACTATCGCATCGTCAGCGAAGACATGCAGGACCTGCCGCGCGACGGCAAGAGCCGCGGCGAGATCGTGCTGCGCGCGCCGTTCCTGACCAAGGCGTATTTCGGCAAGCCGGCGGCATCGGAAGACCTGTGGGCCGGCGGCTACCTGCACACGCAGGATGTCGCGGTGATGGGCCAGGACGGCTTCGTGCAGATCGTCGACCGCATCAAGGACGTGATCAAGACCGGCGGCGAGTGGGTGTCGTCGATCGAGGTGGAGAACCTGATCACCGAAGTGCCCGGCGTGCTGGAATGCGCGGTGATCGGGGTTCCCGATGCCAGGTGGGGTGAGCGGCCGATGGCGTTCGTGGTGCGCAAGCCTGGCGCGGGCGTGGATGCGGAGCAGGTCCGCGGGCATCTGCTGGGACACGTCGCATCGCAGCGCATCAGCAAGTATGCAGTGCCCGAAGCCGACCGCATCACATTCGTCGAGGCAATCCCGAAGACCAGCGTCGGCAAGATCAACAAGAAGCAGTTGCGGGAAACCGCAGCCTGAGAGGGAAGGTAAGGAGCTTGGCGCCAGTCCTTTGGCGGGGACTGGCGATTTTTTATGTGCGCGCGACTCAGGCGATGACCTGCTTGGCGTAGGTCGCGCGCTGCATCTCGCACACTTCCACCGATACCTGTACCGATTGTCCGCCCTCCGCGCCGGTGCGCACGGCATCGGCGATCACGTCGCAGACGGCCTGGCCCAGCGCCTGTCGCACGGCGGTGTCGCGGCCATCGAGGATCGACAGGCGCGCAAAGACGAACGCGCGATCCGCGGCATCCACGCCCTGGCGGTAGGTCGACAGCGTGATGCAGCGCGACTTGATATCGGCCTCCTGGAACTGCCCCGACGCCAGCAGCGCGGCGTTTGCTTCATCGAGCAGTTCTTCCTGCGAGCAGTTCAGGCGGGTATTTTCCGTGAGTTCGATGACGAGGTGGGGCATGGCGGTATCCTGGATGATCCTGGCGATGGTGCCGGCATGGTGCCGACGAGAGTGCCGTCGAAAGCGAGCATGATACGGGATCGCGCGCCAGGTGGAATGCAACGGAGCGCCCGAAGGCGCCCCGCTTGGCTTGCCGCAAAGGTGGCTGCGGATCAGGCGTGGACGTACTCACGCATGACTTGCGCAGCCGGCTCAGTGGCGAAACGTGCCGGGTTCTCGCGCGCCAGCTGCTGCAGTTGTTCAAGCTTGGCCTTCAGCCCGGCATCGAGCTTGGGGGCGGGCATCACCGTGGACGGGCAGGCCACCCCAAGGATGCAGAGTGCATGCTGGAAGTTTTCAAGCGTCAGACCGAGGGCCGGATCGACGCTGACGAGGTGGTCGCGCATGGCTTCCGGCATGGATGCCGGCGCGGCGCATGAAAGGATCGCGTAATGGACGGGTGCCACGGCCTGTGCAAAATAAGCGGCGATCTCCGCGCCGTGGCCGCCACTGGCGGCCGGGGTCATGGCTTCGATCTGCAGGTCCAGCTGCTGCAGGATCGCGGCCGGCGTGCCGCGGCGCCAGGCATCGGACACCACCACGCGCGCACCGGCGACACCGAACAGCCGGCGAACAAGTCCTAGCGCGATCGGGTCGAAGAACCTGACATCGCGCAGCGTGCCTGAATCCGGAATGCCGCCAAGGCGGGCGCGGGAGCGGTCGGAGTACAGGACGCCGGGTACGTCCAGCATGATCAGTCGTTCAGCCATGGTTTCCTGGGCGGATGCCAGTTCAGTTGGTGTGAAGCAAGATTACTAGGCAGCCGGCGGCCTACACGTAACTGGCACCGCTTCAGTTGAAACAGATCTGTAACTTTGTCGAGGAAGACGTAAATGCCGGTTACGTCGCCATGACAAATGTTTCGCGCAGACACATCTGCCTGTCGTTAAGCGATCGGGAGCGACAAAGCTTGCCGCTCAGAAGCGGAATCGCGCCACATCCTCGGCCAGGACGGCGGCCTGGTGATCGAGGCGCCCGGCCTGTCCACCCAGTTCGTCCACCAGCGCGGCATTCTGCTGGGCGGTCTGGCGCAGCTGCGTGACGGATCCGGCAGCCGCCTGCACACTGGCGGCCTGCTGGTCGGCCAGCGCGCACAGGGTTCCGGCCAGCGCATGGCTGTGCCGGACCGCGGTGGCGATACGCTCCATGGCTGCAACCACGTCACCGCTCAGGCGCGCGCCCAGGCCGATTTCATGCGTGGCCGTGCCGATGATGCCGCCGATCTCGCGCGCGGCATCGGCGCTGCGCTGGGCCAGCGCGCGCACTTCCTGCGCGACCACGGCAAAGCCGCGCCCGGCCGGGCCCGCCCGGGCGGCCTCGACGGCGGCGTTGAGCGCCAGGATATTGGTCTGGAACGCAATGCCCTCGATCACGCTGACGATTTCCGCGATGTGGCGCGAGTGCCCGTGCAGCGCGTCCATGGCGCCGCGCATCTGGCGCACCACGTCCGCGCCGGCATCGGTGGCGGTGCGCGCCTGGTCGGCCAGCAGGCTCGATTCGGTCGCCTGGGCGTGGGCGTCGGCAACGCGCCCCGCCAGCGCCTCCATGCTGGCACCCGCGGCATCGAGTGCGCTGGCCTGCAGCTGCGTCCGGGCCGACAGGGCGTGATTGTCGGCGGCGATCTGCTGGCTGGCCGCGGCGATCTCCTGCGCGGAGCCATGAATGCGTGCCAGCACGCCGGCGAGCTGGTCACGCATGCCCGCCACGTGGTGCAGCATGCTGTTGCAATCCGAGGGATGCAGCGCGATCGTGGCGGTCAGGTCGCCGGCGGCAATGCGCCGCGCAATCTCGGCGGCGTCGCGCGGCTCGCCGCCCAGCTCGGCCCGCAGGCTGCGCGCGGCGATCCACGCCAGCCCTGCCGCGGCCAGCAGGCTGGCGCCGAGCAGGGCCACCATCCACGCTTGCGCGCGCAGCTGGCTGCTGGCGACGCTTGCCACGGTGGCGGCGGCCTGCCGCTCCTGCTGCACGCGCACCGCCTCGATGCGCTGGCTCAGGGCCTGCAATTGCTCGGTGACGAAGTGGCCCTCAACCGAGACCGCGCTGTCGAACTGCAGCGGATCGAGGGGCTGCTTGCGCAGCAGCGCGACATAGCCTTGCACCAGCTCGGCCGCGCGTTGCCGTGCCTCGAGCACCGGCCCGGCCTGCGTGGCATTGGCCTGGCGCACGCCGGCCAGCGCCGCGTCGAGCCGCGCCAGCGCCTGGTCGATCTCGCCGGCGGCGGTGTCGCGCTCGGCGCCGCTGGTGGCCATGGTCAGCGCCAGCTGGGCGCGGCCCAGTGCGGCCAGCGCCGAATGCGCGCGCTCGGCCGACATGGCGCCATGCATGTCCTGCTGGTAGAGGGTATCGGTGCGCGCCTTGATCGACACGAGGTTGGCGATACCGGTCAGCCCGACCGCGGCCCCGAACAGGTAGACCAGGGCAAAGGCGGCGCAAAGGCGTGCGACCAGCGGCAGGCGGCCCAGACGCGAAGCGGCCTGGCCTATCGCGGCAAAAGCCGGGCGGCCGCCCGGCAGGCTTGACTTGATGACGTGCAACACGGAGATGACTCCAGACGGGCGCGCGTCCAGCCAACCGCAGCGGGCGGCAGCGCAGCCCGGGCTTGACCCGGTATGCCGTCGCGCCTTCCTCATTTGGGCGGGTCGCTGGCGGCGCACGGATGGTGACCTATCAATGTGACGCTGGCGTGACATGACAAGCGCGGGACTGTCATCGTGTTGTCATATCCATGTCATGCAATGTGGCCCGCCGCAGGGTCTTGTGCCCTGCCAATCTGCTTTGCCTCCCGGATCCATTCATGCCCGGCCACGACGCCGCACCGCCACCGTTCCAACTCATACCAGGCCTGCGTGCCGGGCCGGCGGTGCCTCGCGCGCAAATCCCGCCGCTGCATGCGATATTCCAGCCGATCGTGCAGGCCGGCAATGCCGAGCTGCTCGGCTACGAAGCGCTGATCCGCGGCCCGGCGGGTTCGCCTTACGCATTGCCGGAAGCGTTGTTCCGCCTTGCACAGGGCGTGGAGAACACTATCGCGCTGGAAATCGAGGCAGCGCGCACCGCGTTGGCCGCCTGGCGCGGCCTCGACCTGCCGGGCAAGCTGTTCCTGAATTTCAGTCCGATGACGTTGCGGTATCTGCTGGCCGATCGCGAGCGCTTGTCGGCGGCGTTGCTGCGAGCCGGTATCGCACCGTCGCGGCTGGTGGTAGAAGTCACCGAGCAGACCCCGATCGGCGATGCCGCGAGCTTCGGCACGGCCATGTCGCTGCTGCGCGAGCTGGGCATGCAGTATGCGCTGGACGACTTCGGCTCCGGCCATGCCAACCTGGACCTGCTGGCACATCTGTCGCCCCAGTTCGTCAAGATCGACAAGTCGCTGGTACGCGGCATCGCCTCGTGCTCGCGGCGGCTGGAGATACTGCGTGCGGTGATGCGCATGATGAGCGCCTTCGGCGGGCGTGTCATTGCCGAGGGAGTCGAGCATGAGGAAGAACTTGCGGTGGTCCGCGACCTCGGCGTGACCGGTGCGCAGGGCTACTACATCGGCCGGCCTTCGGCACGCCCGGATACGCAGGTGGCCCCGCAGGTGCGGCGCACGCTGGCATCCCGGCATATCGCCGTGTTTCCGCAGGTGGTGCGCTCGGGCTGGTCCGGCACGACCGCCGGGCGGCTGTTGCGTCCGGCACCGACGGTATCGCCGGCCGCCAGCAACGACGCGGTGCTGCGCATGTTCCAGAACCAGCCCGAGCTGCATGCCGTGGCGGTGGTCCATGACGATGGACGGCCGCTTGCCATCATCGGCCGCCAGGGTTTTATCGACCGCTATGCCGCACCGTTCCACCGCGAGCTGTATGGCAAGAAGGCCTGCATTGCCATGGCCAACCGCGAACCGGCCTGCTTCGAGCGCAGCGCGACGCTGGAGGAAATGGCGCAGATCTTGTCCGCAGAGAACACGCGCTCGCTGGCCGATGGCTTTCTCATCACCGAGCAAGGGCGTTATATCGGGCTGGGGACCGGCGCCGACCTGATCCGCGCGATCACCGAAGTGCGCATGGAGGCGGCACGCTATGCCAATCCGCTGACGTTCCTCCCGGGCAATATCCCGCTCAACCAGCATATCGAGCGCCTGATCGAGGCCGCCAGCGAGTTCCGTGCGTGCTATGTCGACCTGAACCACTTCAAGCCGTTCAACGACAAGTACGGCTACTGGAAAGGCGACGAAATGCTCAAGGGCGCCGCCGCGATCCTGGCCGAGGCGTGCGACCCGGCACGGGATTTCCTTGGCCATGTCGGCGGCGACGACTTCCTGGTGCTGTTCCAGAGCAACGACTGGCCGGCGCGGATGGACGAGGCGATCCGGCGCTTCAACGATGCGGCACTTGCCATGTATGCGCCCGGCGATCGTGCTGCAGGCGGCATGCAGGGCGAAGACCGGCACGGCCAGCCAGTGTTCTTCCCGCCGGTATCCATGGCGGCGGGCGTGGTTTGCGTCAGCGGGGAGGGCGTGGCCGCGCTGCAGCGCCTCGGCAGCCAGCATATCGGCGCGGCCGCGGCAATCGCCAAGCGCGAGGCCAAGCGTTCGGCCACGGGGGTGGCGGTGCTCGAGTTCCTGTCGCTGGCGGCAGCGCTGCAGGCCTAGGGTCCGTGAACAGACCCTAGCAATCAGAGGGCTTGCCCGCGGTCAGCTTGCCACTGGCTACCGGCAGGCGCGGCAGGCTGCTTTCCTCCAGCACATCGAGCCGATAGCCATGGGCGTAGACGACGGTGACGATGATGCCGTTCTCGATGCCAAGCCGCAGCGTCTTGCGCAGCCGCGACATCAGCCCCGCCAGCGCTCGCGACAGCGGCGGCAATTCATGGCGCCATACCGTCTGCTCGATGCGGCTGTTGGGCAGCACCCGGCCGATATTGGAAAACAACAGCATGGCCAGGTCGAATTCCTTCGGCGTCAGCTCGATGCGCTCGTCGCGCAACGTGGCGAAGCGCCCGACGCTGTTGAGCTGGTATGGGCCGGCACGCACCACCAACCCCTGGCGCAAGCGCTCGCCGGTCACGCGGCGGCGCAGCGCGGCGATGCGCGCCAGCAGCACCCGGTGGCTGAGCGGACGGCACATGTAGTCGTCAGCACCGGCATCCAGTGCAACGACCAGGCGGTCTTCGCTGCTGTCGCTGCCAAGCATCATGATCGGCACATCGCGCGAGCGCGCGCTGCGCACCGCCCGGATCACGTCGATGGCCGGGATGTCGGCCACTTCGTCGGGAATCAGCAGCATGTCGTAGGTCTGCTGCAGGGCGCTGTGGATCAGGTCGCGGCCCGCGTCGAAGATGCAGTAACGAAAACCCGAGCGCTCCAGCAGGTCTGGAATGTCCTGGAGCTGGAGCGACCTGCCCAGCAGCAGCGCAATAGTGATCGGCGGCGGCATACGAAGCGAGCGTGACGGCGTGTGAGAACGGCAGGAACGGGGCGGATACCGGACGCCGGGTAGCGGGCAGATACCGGACCGCGTTGCATCGGGGTCGGAACCGAAGCGCGGCGCATTGCAGGCTGCGAATCGCGGAGCACCATGCGGCATCAAAGGGTAAAAAGTCGCGTGCCGTGGAACAATCGGACAATTCCGAAAAGCTCGCCGTTTTTGCCCTTTTCCCTCCGACGCGCTAACGGGCAGGCATGGATGACCAGCCAGGCTTGTGGGGGAGACCAAGTTGTCCACAGATCCTGTGGACAACGGGCCGGCCCCGGGGTTGGGGGCCGCATGGCACCGTCATCCCATCGGCGTGCCAAAAAAGAAGGCAGGCGGTGCGGTGCGGCATCAACATCCGGCCCGCGGTGTGCCAAAATAGCGCGCATCGTGTTCCGGACCGGGGACTCAAGCCACCGATGCTGCAGAGCCCGAGCATCATCGCCGTCATCCTCCTGGCCTTTCACGCTGTTGGCGTGGTGGCGGCGCTCCACGCCGTCATGACGGTGCGCACCGCGCCCGGCGCCATTGCGTGGGCGGGGTCGCTGTTGATGATGCCGTACATCACGCTGGTTCCGTACCTGATCTTCGGGCGCAGCACCTTTGCCGGCTACGTCGACGCGCGCCGCTTCAATGACGACCGGCTGCGCGAGATCCGCCACGGCATGACCCCGCGCGAACGCGAGGCACGCAGCGCCTGCGTGGTGCACGCGCCAACGCAGGTCTGCATGCGCGCGCTGCCGCAACTGACCGGCATGCCATGCCTGGCCAACAACGACGTGCGGCTACTGGTCAACGGCACGCAAACCTTCGATGCCATCTTTGCCGCGATCGGCCAGGCCAGGCAGGTGTTGATCGTGCAGTTCTTCATCGTCCACGACGATGCGCTGGGCCGGCGCCTGCAGGCACTGCTGTGCGAGCGCGCGCAGGCCGGCGTCAAGGTCTACTTCCTGTTCGATAGCATTGGCTGCCATGCGCTGCCGCGACGCTACGTGCGCACGCTGCTCGAGGCGGGCGTCAATGCCCGGCCGTTTTCCACGCATCGCGGCTTCGTCAACCGCTTCCAGCTCAACTTCCGTAACCACCGCAAGCTGGTGATCGTGGATGGGCGCGAGGCGTTTATCGGTGGCCATAATGTCGGCGTGGAGTACCTGGGCGAGCGTCCGCCGCTAGCGCCGTGGCGGGACACCCATATCGCATTGCGCGGCAGCGCCGTGCTGGACCTGCAGATGTCCTTTGCCGAAGACTGGTACTGGGCCGCGCGCGAAGTCCCGCATCTACTGATGCCGCCACCCGAGGTGGGCGGCCGCATGACCTGCCAGGTGGTCCCGACCGGCCCAGCGGACTCACAGGAAACGTGTTCGCTGTTCTTTGTCGAGGCGATCCAGTCGGCGCGGCACCGGCTGTGGATCACGTCGCCGTATTTCGTGCCCGACGAGGCGGTGTTCGCCGTGCTGCGGCTGGCGGTGCTGCGCGGCGTCGATGTACGCATCCTGATACCGGCGCGTCCCGATCACGTGGTCGTCTACGCGGCGTCGACCATCTATGCGTACCAGGCAGTCGCGGCGGGAATCAAGCTGTATCGCTACCAGCCGGGCTTCCTACACCAGAAGGTGATACTGATCGACGACGAGGCCGCCGCGGTGGGCACGGCGAACCTCGACAACCGCTCATTCCGGCTCAACTTCGAGCTGATGGTGATGACGGCGGACAAGGGCTTCGCTGCCGACGTGGAGGCCATGCTTGAAACCGATTTTGCCAACGCCACACGCATCGGGCTGGATGAATTCCTGGGCGCGCCCGCGCCGCTGCGTGTGGCCATGCACGTGGCCAAGCTGTTCGCCCCCATCCTCTGATTCCGGCTGCGGATAACGGCTTGCGGCGAGCCGGCGGCGCTTTGTTTGTGTACACTGTTCACTATAAGCGCCTGCAGATAATGAACCGAATCCAGCATCACAGGGGAGCCGCATGAAGCCGGCCGTCCCCGCGCCACCGGCGCGCGCCACTTACCGTCACGGCGACCTGCGCCGCGCCTTGCTTGACGCCGGCATCGACCTGGCCCGCGAAGGCGGCCCCGACGCCATCGTGCTGCGCGAAGCGACGCGCCGCGCCGGCGTTGTTCCCAATGCGGCTTACCGGCACTTTGCCAGCCGGCAGGACCTGCTTCAGGCGGTGCGAGCGTCGGCCTTGTCGTCGCTGGCGATCGCGATGGAGGCCGAGATCGGCGGACTGCGCCCGGGCCGTGGCGCCGCTGCCCATGCACGCGCATGCCTGCGCGCGGTCGGCACGGGCTACCTGCGCTTTGCGCTGGCGGAAACCGGCCTGTTTCGCACGGCATTCTCCGTGCCGGATGAAGTCGAGGATGACGCCGATCCCGCCAAAGCGGGCAACAGCGGGCTCAACCCGTTCCAGCTGCTTGGCGCTGCGCTCGACAAGCTGGTGGAGTCCGGCGCATTGCCCCCCGAGCGGCGGCCCGGTGCCGAGTACCTGGCCTGGTCCGCCGTGCACGGGCTGGCCATCCTGCTGATCGACGGTCCGTTGCGCAGCCGCGCGCACGAAATGGCCGAGCTGCTCGGGCAACGGCTGCTGGAAATGGTCGAGAAGGGTCTGTAGCCCCGCGCCGCGCTCAAAAAAAATTGCCACGACGGCGGGGACCATCGTGGCAGTGCAAGGAACCAGGAAGGGGGGCAACCTGGCTCTGTCGGGGCACCCGCGGACCGGGTGCAAGGGCAATGTAATACGGGCTTTCTCATGCGAATATCGGACAATTCCTAAATATGTCCTTGAATTGTCGTGACTCGGATTGTGCTGCGGCGCAGCGCTCGTCAAGTCATCGCCAAGAGCGGTCCGGGCGCCGGTGGAATTGCGTGGCAGCCGCGGCGGTCTAACCCTGTGCCCGCAACCCAGGCTGGCGACGCAAGGAGGGACCCATGCGCTACGGATATGGAGTGTTGCTTGCGGCGGCGCTGGTCAGCGGGTGCGTGGCTTATCCCTATGCCGGCGACGACTACCTGGCCTATCCCGCCTACCCGGTCAGCTCGCCGTACTACAGCGGCTATCCGGTCACGCCCGGATACCCCTATTACGGCCCCGGATACGGCAGCTACTACGGCAGCTTTGCCTTTTTCTATGGCGGTGGTGGCCGCAGCTGGAACCACGGACACCACGGACATCGCGGCTGGCATGGTGGCGGCCGTGGCAGAGGCGGCTGGGCTGCTGGCGGACGTGGCGGAGGCAGGGGCCGCTGATCGCTGATGGATATCAGGCGGGGATCTCTGGCCGGGATGTCTGGCGGGACGGCCAGGACGCACGAATTCCAGGCCAACCCGTTTGGCGGCGAGGTGCGCTACCGCCAGGCGTCTGACGCTACGTCCTGGGCGCGGGCCGCGGCAGCTAAGGCAGCTGCCGCAATTGGCCGATCACGGACATCAGGCGCCCGTGCGCCACGATGACACCCGATTCGTCCTGCAACGCTTCCTGGTAGCGCTTGCGAAAGCCGGGATCGGCGCCGTCGCTGAAGAGCTTTTCGGCGGCGCGCGCCACGGCGCGGCAGGTCTCGTCGTGATGCTCCTTCGATTCAAGTTCCTCATCGACCTCGATGATCAGCCGCGACAGCGGATCGAGCCAGCGAAAGAAGTTGTCCTCCGTGACCAGCTGGACAAACAGTCCGGCCGGGATCGGGCCATTCAGCCGTTCGTACTGGCTGCGGTCATAGCCGATGACTTCCTTGTGAACTTGCAGCAAGGCCGCCCGCAAGGCTTGCAGCCCCGAGCGGCGAGTTTCCTGGGTGGCGAGGAATTGTTCGTTGGGCATGCCCATCTCCGCGTTTCCACTGGTATGGCCCGGCAGCCGGTCCGGTCGCTCCGGCACGCGTTCCGGCGCACATCGTGGGCTTGTCCGGGCGGGTCGCCATCACCTGCCCCGGATCTCCGGGTGCTGCCGGCCAGCGCATCTGGCAATGTCCGGCGCGCCTGCCAGTATAGGCACCTGATGCATCCCGGGCCAGCGCACGGGGATAGCGAAATACCCGCATTTGCGGCGCGTTCTGCGCCCGCTAGCCGTTCTTGTCTTTCGCTAGTGCTGGCCCGAGCAGGTCCGCCGCACGCGAGCGCTGCATGTCCGCCGCACGGAAATAGCGCACCACCGTGGCTACGCTGGCGTGGCCGGTCATCGCCATGGTTTCGGCCAGCGGCACCTGTTGCGCTGCCGCTTCGGTGACGAAGCCCGCGCGCAGCGAGTGCGCGGAGTAGTCGCCCTCCAGGCCGGCCTGCGCGCAGCGTGCCTTGACGATGCGGCTCACTGCGGCATCGGATAAGCCTTCGCCCACATGGCCCCCGCGCCGGATGCGGCGGAACAGCGATCCGCCGTCAATGCCCGAGGCGGCCAGCCACGCCTCCAGCGCCTGTCCCGCTGCGCCAGTCACCGGCTTGGCGGCATCGGCATGATCGCGGCCTGACTGGTTGGTCTTGGACCAGCCCAGCACGTACACAAATTCACCCGGCGCGACGCGCGTCAGGTTCTCCACCGTCGCGCGCGCGACTTCGGAACGCCGGCGGCCGCCGCTGGCCCATGCGAACAGCAGCAGCGCACGGTCGCGCACGCCGCGCAATGAGTCATCACAGGTAGCCAGCAGTCGCAGCAGCGGGTCGCGCGTGAGCGCGGCCTTGCGTGCCTGCCGTTGTCCGCGGCGTGCATAGGCGCGGCGGATGCCGGACATCAACTCGCGCACCGACGCGTCGGCACAGGGATTGGGCAACTGCTGCAGGCGGTGGGCCTTGGCCAGCACCGCCAGGCGGTGCGTCAGCGTGGACAGCGCGGGCGCGCCGGGTCGTGCCTTGTATCCATCAGCGACCAGCGCCTGGTCGATCGCCGGGGGCAGCTCGCAAACAGGCCCGTGCGGCGTCTGCCGCGTAGCGTGGTCGACGATGAACTGAACCACGACGGCAGGAGCAAGCGGAAGCCGAACCGGCTGGCGATAGCGCAACCCGTGCCAGGCAGCCCAGTAGCGCAGGGCAGAACGGTAGCTTGCCACGGTGTTGGATGACTCGCCCTCGCGGCGCAGCGCGTTCGCGGCCTGTTCGGCAAGGGGATCCAGTTCAGACGGGCGAAGCGGCGCCGGAAATTCGACATCGGAGGCAAGTTGAGGTGGGTTGGCTTTTATCATATTAAATATGATGTATGCTGTATTGTATCATACATACACATCAGATAGCTTTCGATAACTCTCCATTATCGAACCTTATTTTGGCCTTTCCCGGATCTGACCATGGAAACACTCCGCTCCCGAGGCATCACCCGCGACGACGTCTGGAGCGCCGCCGACAGCCTGCTCAAGGCAGGCCAGCGTCCGACCATCGAACGCATTCGCCTGCATCTGGGGCGCGGTTCGCCCAACACCGTCAGCCCCCACCTCGACGCCTGGTTTGCCGCGCTCGGCGGGCGATTGCAGGATCCGCAAGGCTTCGCACCGAAACCGGGTTGCCCGGAACCGGTCACCGAAGCGGCGCGCTACCTGTGGGAGGCCGCATTGCAGGTCGCCCGGGCGCAGGCGGAAGCCGCGCTGGCCCAGCGGGAAACAGCGCTGGCCGAGGCGCAGGCGGCATTGGCCAGGGATCGGGAAACGCTGGAGCAGGAGCGCCTGGTCATGCAGGCGCGGCTGGACGGCGCCGAAGCGGCGATGGCGGAGATGACGCGCGCGCGGGACGAGGCGCTGGAGCGCGGCGCGCAGTCCGATTCCCGCGCGACAGCCCTGCAGCAGCAGGTCGAGACGTTACGCGCCGAGGCTGCCGTCGCGCTGGAGGCCCGGGTCTCGTTGCAGCGGGAATTCGCCGCGGAACGCGCCGCGTGGGACCTGGAGCGCGAAACCATGACCGCCCGCGCCACGGCCAGCGAGCGCCGGCTGGCGCTGGAACTGGATGCGGCCCGCGTGGCGGGCAAGGAATCGCAGAAGCTGCTGGAAGCAGAACGCAAGGCCGCGCTGGAGCGGCTTGCGCACGCGGCCGAAGCGGCTTCGCGCCAGGGCAGCGAGATGACGCGACTGAGCCAGTCGATTGCCGTACTGGAAGAACGCATCCGCCGGCGTGAGGCGATGCTTGTCGAATATCGCGAACAGAAGGGTGCCGGCAGCCAGGGCGTTGCCGCGGCGGGCCGGCGCGGGCGCCCGGCGCGTGGGGCGCTTGCGGGCGGCGCGAGCGGCTTGCTGCGGACGCGCGCGGCGCCGGGCGGCTGAGCTCGGGGCCGGCGCGCTACGCCGCCTGCGCGTCGGCGCGCAGCATGTGCTTCTGGATCTTGCCGCTGGTCGTCTTGGGCAGCGCGTCCAGGAAGTGATAGCGGCGCGGCCGCTTGTAGGCCGCCAGCCGGTCGCCCTGCAACAGGAACGCGTCGAGCTGCCCGGCGCTGACCGGCGCATCGCCGCGCACCACCACGTACGCACCCACCACCTGGCCCCACGTGGGATCGGGCTCGCCCAATACCGCGACTTCGAGCACCGCCGGGTGCTCGATCAGCGCGTCTTCGACTTCGCGGGGATACACGTTCTCCGCGCCGGAGTTGATCATGTAGTCGATGCGGTCGCGGATCCACAGGTAGCCGTCGGCGTCCAGGCTGCCAAGGTCGCCGGTGTGGTACCAGCCATGCGCCAGCGCCCGCGCATTGGCGTCGGGCCGGTTCAGGTAGCCCTGCATCATGCAGCCGCCGCGCACCAGCACCTCGCCGACTTCGCCGGGCGCGCACGGCTGCGCCGGATCGGTCGGCGCGCCATCGTCGCGCAGCTTTGCAACCACCAGGACATGGCCGAGCGCGGGCAGGCCTGCGGAGCCGGCGCGGCTGAGCTGTTCGTGCGGGTAGAGCACCGACATGCACGGGCCCATCTCGGTGGTGCCGTACACCTGTACCAGGCCGGCGCCGATCTTGCGGTCCCATTCGCGGATCAGGTGCGGCGCCATCGAGGCGCCGCCGTATTCGACCAGCCGTAGTGACGAGAGGTCGCGCGTCTGCGCGTCGGGATGGTTCAGCAGCATGCCGATCATGGTCGGCGCGGCGAAGAAGTGGGTCACGCGCTCGCTTTCCACCAGTTGCCAGGCTTCGCCCGCATCGAAGCGGCGCTGCAGCACCTGCGTGGCGCCGACCTGCAGCCGCGGCAGGAAGCTGGTGTGCAGTTCGGCGGTATGGTTCAGCGGCGCCACCGACAAGCCCACGTCTTCGCGCGAAAGCGTCATGGCCTGGTGCATGATCGCGTTGTGCTGCAGCTTGCTGCGATGGGTGTGCACCACGCCCTTGGGGCGGCCCGTGGTGCCGCTGGTGTACATCAGGATGCAAGGGTCGTCTTCGTGGACGTCGACCGCAGGCGGCGTGGTCGGCTGGCCGGCAGCGAGCGCATCGAGGCGATGCGTGGCAAACGCAGGGGCCGGGTCCGCGCCGGCATAGATGCGCAGCGCCGTGCCGGTGGCCAGTTCCGCCGCCTTCTCCACCACGGCGGCGCCTTCTTGCTCGAACAGCACCGCCTTGGCAGCCCCGTCGTTCAGGATGTAGGCCAGTTCCTGCGCAGCCAGCCGGTAGTTCACGGGGTTGAACACCGCGCCCAGGCGCGCCGTGGCCAGTAGCGTAAAGACGAAGGCCGGCGTGTTGTAGAGGAACGCGGCTACCACGTCGCCCTTGCCGATGCCGAGCGCCTGCAGCCCGTGGGCGTGGCGGTTGACCTCGGCATCGAGCTCCGCATACGACCAGGCCTGCCGCGCGGCGCCGATGCCGCTGACCAGCGCGGTCTTGCGAGGCAGGTAGCGTGCCGGCCAGGAAAGGGTATCGCCAAGGGTGAGGCCGCGGGTCAAGGTCATGCTCCAGTCGTGTGCTGGCCGCCGGATCAAGCGGGGACGGCCGATATTCTTGGGAACCGGAGACTATAGGGCGCAGTACGGGGCACTTGGAAATAACGATTTGCTCTTTCCTTATGCCGCCGTTGCCGCGCAGGGCGGGTGATTCGGCTCCAATACTGTATATTCATACAGCCCTAAGCCGTTCCAGCCTCGTGTCCGTCGACCCACCTGCCGCCCCCGTTCCGGTCCCAATTCCAACGCAAGCCCCTGCGTACATCGTCGCCGTGCGCGCGTTGTGCGACTTCACCGCCAAGGCAGGCGACCTCGACCTGCGCTTCGTGCCGACGCCAACCGCACAGGAAGGCGTCGCCGGTCACGCCCTGGTGACCGGCAGGCGTGGACCGGGCTACCAGGCAGAAGTGTCGCTCTCCGCGGATTTCGGCCCCTTGCATGTTCGCGGCCGGGCCGACGGCTACGATCCGGCCGCCAATCGCCTGGAAGAAATCAAGACCGTGCGAGGAGAGGCCGCGGTGCCGGACAACCACCGCCACCTGCATTGGGCGCAGGCAAAGATCTATGGCTGCCTGATGTGCCGCAAGCTCGGCCTGCCCGGGATCGACGTGGCCGTGGTCTATTTCGACATCGTCGGCCAGCGCGAGCACCCGGTGGTGCAGCACTTCACCGCGGACGCGCTCGACGCGTTCTTCATCCAGACCTGCGAACGCTTCCTGCAGTGGGCCCAGGCCGAACTGGCGCACCGGCAAGCCCGCGATGCCGCGCTGGCGCGGCTGGCCTTTCCGCACCCGGCATTCCGCACCGGCCAGCGTGAGCTGGCGCAGGCGGTCTACAACGCCAACCGCGCCGGGCGCACCCTGCTGGCCCAGGCGCCAACCGGCATCGGCAAGTCGATCGGCACCCTGTTTCCGCTGCTCAAGGCGATGCCGGGGCAGGGCATCGACAAGGCGTTCTTTTTGTCGGCGCGCTCCACCGGCCGCGGCGTCGCGCTGCAGGCTGCGCAAGCGCTGCGCAGCCACGGCGCGCAGCCGCTGCGGGTGATCGAACTGGTGGCGCGCGACAAGGCCTGCGAGCACCCGGAACTGGCCTGCCACGGCGAATCCTGCCCGCTCGCGCGCGGCTTCTACGATCGCCTGCCCGCCGCGCGCGAAGCCGCCTGTGACGTGCCGGTGCGCGACCGCGCCGCGGTGCGCACGCTGGCGCTGGCGCACGGCATCTGCCCTTACTACCTGGCGCAGGAACTGGTGCGCTGGAGCGATATGGTGGTGGCGGACTACAACTATTTTTTCGACCGCAGCGCGCTACTGTATGCGCTGACTGTCACCAACGGCTGGCGCGCAGGCGTGCTGGTCGACGAGGCGCACAACCTGGTCGAGCGCGGCCGTGCCATGTACACCGCCGAACTGGATCCGCAGGCGCTGCGCGAAGCCCGGCGCGGCGCGCCCGGGGCGGTGGCCAGGCCGCTGGCTCGGCTGGCGCGCCACTGGAGCGCACTGGCGCGGCAGGCCGACGCCGCCTATGAAGTCTTGCCGGAAGTGCCCGCGCCCCTGCTGCGCGCGCTCGATGAGTGCTGCGCGGCAGTGCTGGCGCACATGACCGAGCAGCCCGCGGCGATCGACCCGGCGCTGCAGCGTTTTTATTTCGATGCCTTGCATTTCAGCCGGCTGGCGGAGCAGCTCGATGCCAGTTCTCTGTTCGATATCCAGCGGCCAGCCCTCGCCGGAAAGGCAGGACGCGGCAACCATGCGCGCCTGTGCCTGCGCAATGTCATTCCGGCGCCGTTCCTGCGGCCGCGCTTTGCCGCGGCGCACTCCGTCACGCTGTTCTCGGCCACGCTGGACCCGGCCGCGTTCTATCTCGATACGCTGGGTTTGCCCGCCGATTGCGCGCGCGTGGCAGTGCCGTCGCCGTTCCGGGCCGAACAGCTGTCGGTACGCATCGCCAGCCGGATTTCCACCCGCTATGCCCGGCGCGGCCAGTCGCTGCCGGCCATCGCCGCGCTGATGGCAGAGCAGTTCCGCGCCCGCCGCGGCAACTACCTGGCGTTCTTCAGCAGCCACGAATACCTGCAGCAGGCCGTGTCGAATTTCACGCAGGCCCATCCGGACATTCCGCACTGGGTCCAGTCGCGCGGCATGGACGAGGCGGCGCAGGCCGCTTTCCTGTCCGCCTTTGTTCCGGGAGGCGCGGGCATCGGCTTTGCGGTGCTGGGCGGCGCCTTTGCCGAGGGCGTGGACCTGCCCGGCGAGCGCCTGATCGGCGCTTTCGTCGCCACGCTGGGGCTGCCGCAGTTCAACGCGGTCAACGAGCAGTTCCGCGCGCGCATGCAGTCGGCCTTCGGCCAGGGCTACGACTATGCCTATCTCTATCCGGGCTTGCGCAAGGTGGTACAGGCCGCGGGCAGGGTGATCCGCACGCAGCAGGACGAAGGCGTGATCTACCTGATCGACGACCGCTTTGCCGCGCCGGAAGTGCGCCGGCTGCTGCCGGAATGGTGGCAAATCGGCCCGGCAGCGTAGGAATTACACGGCGCGCCGCGCTTGGCCGCACCGCTTGCCGGGCTCCGCCGGGCCGCAAGGAATCTGGCACGAATCCGGCAGCAATGCGACCATGCGTGCCGATCGTACCCATTCGTCATCGAAACCAGGGGCCTGACCATGCCAATGACCCAGCATTACGCGGCCACCGAGCCGCACCGTACGGAAGTGAATGCGCTGAACGGCGGCACCGTGCTTGAATTCGGCGCCCCGTGGTGCGGTTTCTGCCAGCGTGCGCAGCCCGCCCTTGCCGAAGCGTTCGCCGTGCATCCGGCGCTGCGCCACATCAAGGTCGAGGACGGCAGCGGGCGCCCGCTGGGCCGTTCGTTCCGCATCAAGCTGTGGCCGACGCTGGTGTTCCTGCGCGACGGGCAGGAAGTCGCCAGATTGGTACGGCCGACCGAGGCGGATCCGATCCGGGAAGCCATGCGGCGCATCAGTTGACTGTTGAAAGTGCTTGATGGGGCGCATATAGGCGTTTTTCCGCTGCACCAGGACGCCTGACCCTGCTTTGGGAGGGAACAAGCCGGAGCAATTCTGCCGTTGTGCAGAGGGCGCCCCCGCGCAATGGCCCTGATGGCCGCGCAGGCGACCAGCCCGGCAACGGCCCGCGCGCGCAGCGCGCAGGAAACAAGACGGTCCCAACCGCCAATTTCGACAGATGAGCGCCCCAAGCCCCGACCAGCGCCCGACAATCCTGGTCGTCGACGACGTTCCCGAAAACATTGCGGCCATGGTCGCGCTGCTGCAGGACCCGTACCGCGTCAAGGTGGCGCCCCGGGCTGCCACCGCGCTGCAACTGGCACGGGAAGCGCCGCCCGACCTGATCCTGATGGATGTGTCGATGCCTGGCATGGACGGCTACGAGGCATGCCGCCAGCTCAAGGCCGATGCGCGCACCGCCATCGTGCCGGTGATCTTCCTGACCGCACGGGCCGAGGCCCACGACGAGGCGCTCGGCTTCGAAGTTGGCGCCGTCGACTACATCATGAAACCGGTCAGCGCGCCGGTGGCGCGCGCACGCATTGCCAGCCAGCTGGCACTCAAGCAGGCGCACGACTTCCTGCGCGACCGCTCGGCCTGGCTCGAGTCCGAGGTGCAGCGCCGCACGCGAGAGATCGAGCTGATCGAGGACGCCACCATCATCGCGCTGGCGGCGCTGGCCGAGACCCGCGACAACGAGACCGGCAACCATATCCGCCGCACCCAGCACTATGTGCGTGCACTGGCGCGCAAGCTGCAACACGAGCCGGAGTTCGCCGGCAGGCTCGACGACAAGACCATCGACCTGATGTTCAAGTCCGCGCCGCTGCACGATATCGGCAAGGTCGGCATCCCCGACCGCATCCTGCTCAAGCCCGGCAAGCTCACGGCCGAAGAATTCGAGGTCATGAAGACCCATACCACGCTGGGCCGCGATGCCATCGCCGATGCCGAGGCCCAGTGCGGCACTACCAGCTCTTTCCTGCGCTACGCGCGCGAGATCGCACATCACCACCACGAGAAATGGGACGGCAGCGGCTACCCCGACGGCCTGGCCGGCGAAGCGATTCCGCTGTCGGCGCGGCTGATGGCGGTGGCCGATGTCTACGACGCGCTGATCTCGCGCCGCGTTTACAAGCCCGCGTTTGCGCACGATGACGCGGTGCGCATCATCGCCGAGGGCCGCGGCCGCCATTTCGATCCGCGCGTGATCGATGCCTTCCTGGCGATCACCGGTGAATTCCATGCGATCGCGCTGGAATATGCCGATCCGGCCGGTGCCGAGCCGGTGCCGGCTCCCGCGCAAGGCTGACCGGCATGCCATCGCTGCGCATGGCACTGCGCCGCAGCGCGCGCGCGAGGCCGTTCGGCCCGCTGCTCGCCTATGCCGTGCTGTTGGCGGTGGCGGTATGGCTGCTCGCACTGGGCGCGGCCTCGGTGGTGCGCGAGAAGGAGCAGGCCAGCGTGGGCGCGCGCCTGGGCGCCACCGTCAACACCACCGCGCGGCTGCTGGAGGTCTGGGCGGGCGAGCAGCGCCGCCGCGCCGTGTCGATCGCCGCGCTGGACGACACCTTGCGGCTGGCGCGCCCGCTGCTGGCCAGCCATGGCGACGCCACCCCGGCGCAGGCTGCCGAATTTGCCGGATGGATTGCGCCGCTGCTGCGTTCGCACGGCTATATCGGCTTTGCGCTGGTAACCGCGGACGACCGCATCGTGGCCTCCGAGCTGGCCGACCGCAACGGCCAGCTGCTGTTGCCCGAGTCCGCCCGCACCGCGCAGCGTGCCCGCCACGACGGGGCCGCGGTGTCCGCGCCTTATCCCGGTCCGCAGCCCGGCCCGCAGCTGATGCCCGACGCCCGCGGGCACGCTGCCGTCCCGACCTTCCAGGTGGTATGCGCGAGGCTGTGGGATGCTGCCGAGCAGAATGTCGAGCGCGCGGCCGGCACCTTGTGCCTGCGCATCGACCCGCACGCGGTCATGCTGCAGATCGTGATGGCGGCACGCTATGGCCGCAGCGGCGACCTGTACATGATCGACGGCAACGGCCGGCTGGTGTCGCCCGCGCGCTTCGATGAAGAGCTGGCCGCGCAAGGGCTGCTTGCGCCCGGGATGGCGTCGATGTTCCATACCGTGGCGCGCGTTCCCGCGCCCGACGGCAACGGCACCTACCGCCTGCCGCCGGGCGCGCCACTGACACGGCTGGCGCAGCAGGTGCTGTCGCACCAGACGCTGCAGCTTGGCTTCGGCTATCGCGATTACCGCGGCCGGCGCGTCGCCGGCGCCGGGCTGTGGGTGCCGGCGCTGGCGAGCGGTCTGATCCTCGAGCAGGACATGGACGAGGCCTTCCACTCGTACCTGTCGACGCGCACCGTGGTCATCGGCATGGCGCTGGCGATCCTGCTGCTGATCGGCCTGGCCGCGTGGGCGCTGCGCCGCGGCCAACTGCGCCTGGCGCACAGCGAGGAGCGGCTGCGCGCGATGCTCGACCATTCGCCCGCCATCATGCACCTGAAGGATCGCAACCACGCCTTCCTGGCGCTGAACCCGGCCACGCAGGCATTGATCGGGCATACCGAGCGCGGGGCGCTGGGCCGTACCGACCGCGAATTGCCGGTGATGCCCGACGGCACGCAGGAGCGCTGGGACATCGAAGAGCGGGTGATGTCCACCGGCACGGCGGAGGAACATATCTACACGATGAAGGCCGCGGAGGGCACGCGCGAGCTGCAGGTGATGCGCTTCCCGGTGCGCAATCCGGCCACCAATGAAGTGGTCGGCGTGGGCTCGGTCGGCATCGACATTACCAGCCAGGTGCGCGCGCATCGCGAGCTGAAGGAGTTGTCGCAGACGCTGGAGCACAAGGTGTCCGAGCGCACCCGCGAACTCGCCATTGCCAACGCCGAGCTGGCCGAGGCCAAGCACGCGGCGGAATCGGCGGCGCAGGCCAAGGCCAGCTTCCTGGCCAATATGAGCCATGAGATCCGCACGCCGATGAACGCGGTGATCGGCATGGCGCACCTGGCGCTGGGCACGCAGCTCGATCCCAAGCAGCGCGACTATGTCGAGAAGATCCAGCGTTCGGGCCAGCACCTGCTTGGCATCCTCAACGATATCCTCGACCTGTCCAAGATCGAGGCCGGCAAGCTGGAAGTCGAAGAGATCGACTTCTCGCTGGAGCGCGTGCTGCGCACCGTGGGCGACCTCGTGTCCGAGCGGGCCGCGGCCAGGCAGCTGGAGCTGATCGTCGAGGTCGCGCCCGACGTGCCTGACGCGCTGCGTGGCGATCCGCTGCGGATCCGCCAGGTACTGATCAATTTCACCACCAACGCGGTCAAGTTCACCGAGCGCGGCGAGATTGTGGTGCGCGTGGCGCGCTGCGCCGGCGACGACGCGCTGCCGCGCGTGCGGCTGCATTTCGCCGTGCGCGACACCGGTATCGGCATCGCGCCCGATGCGATCGGGCGGCTGTTCCAGAACTTCGAGCAGGCCGACAGCTCGACCACGCGCCGTTACGGCGGCAGCGGCCTGGGCCTGGCGATCAGCCAGCGGCTGGTGCAGTTGATGGGCGGTACGCTGGGTGTCGAAAGCGCGCCGGGCGAGGGAAGCACCTTCTGGTTCGAACTGTCGCTGCTGCCGGGCAGCCAGCGCGCCCCGGCGCTGCTGGTGCGCCCGGAACTGGCCGGACGCCGACTGCTGGTGGTCGACGACCACGGCTATGCGCGCCAGGTCATCGCCGCGATGCTGCGCCGCTTTGGCTTCCGCGCCGACCAGGCCGCCTCGGGCGAAGCGGCGCTGGCCGCGATCGAAGCCGCCGATGCCGAGGGTGACCCGTACCACGCCGCCTTTATCGACTGGCGCATGCCCGGCCTGGATGGCATCGAGACCGTGCGCAGGCTGGCCGGGCTGACGCTGCGCGGTCCGCGCCCGCGGCCGCTGATGGTGACCGGCAACGGCAGCGAGGCCGTGATGCGTGCCGGCGAGCAGGTCGGCTTCGAAGCGCTGCTGCTCAAGCCGGTCAGCGCGTCGGTGCTGTTCGATGCCACGCTGCGTGTGCTGGCCGCCGAAGCCGGCATGCCGCCGCCGGCCGAGCCGGAGCGCCCGGCGCCCGGCCCCGGCTGGTCGCTGCCGCAGCGGCGCGTGCTGCTGGTCGAGGACAACGAAATCAATCGCGAGGTCGCGGTACACCTGCTGCAGCAGGCCGGTATCACGCCGGACACCGCCGACAACGGGCGGGTCGCGCTCGAGCGGCTGGCTACACAAGCGTATGACCTGGTGCTGATGGACATGCAGATGCCGGTGATGGACGGCATCGAGACCACGCGCCGCATCCGTGCCGATACGCGGCTTGCTGCGCTGCCGGTAGTCGCCATGACTGCCAACGCCTTGCCAGAGGACCGCGAACGCTGCCTGGCTGCGGGCATGGACGACCACATCGCCAAGCCGATCAGTCCGCCAGCGTTCTTTGCCACCGTGCATCGCTGGCTGGCCCGCGGCGGCGAGGTGCAAGCCGTGGCGCCGCAAGGGCCGGGGGAGCCGGCATGGCTTGGCGCGCTCGCCGCGACGGGCTTACTGGATATCCGGGGTGCGCTCGCGCGCGCCGGCGGGCAGCCGGAGACTTACCTTGGTTTGCTGGCGCGGCTGCGCGACCGATTGAGCCGCCGATTGAACGACCGATTGAGCGACCGATTGAGCGATCCATACGCCGATGCCGGCGCGGCCGCGCAGCTTGCGCATGAGCTCGCCGGCGTGGCCGGCAATCTCGGCGCAATGGTGGTGTCCCGCGCTGCCGCGGCGCTGGAATGCACGCTGCGCGATGGCGATGCAGACGGCGGCGCCGCGCTGCAGGCTGCCGCGCTGCAAGAGGCGATGTCGGAACTGCTGGCGGCACTGCGCCAGCATCTGCCGAATGCACCACCAGCGCCGCCAGCACCACCAGCGCCCGTCCAGTCTTCTACCGGATCCGCTGCGCCGGCACTGATCCGGCTGCGGCTGCAGTTGCGCGAAGGCGCCAGCGAAGCCGGATCGACCCTCGCCGCGCATCGCGCCGCGTTGGCAGTAGCGGTGCCTGCTGGCATGCTGGCCGAACTGGAAGCGGCGATCGAAGCGTACGACTACGACGCAGCGCTGGCGATCCTTGACGACGTGCTGCCCGTCATGGCGTCCGGCCACGGGTGATACTGATACCCGGCGGCGCCAGGCTTGTCAGCGGCCTGCCGGCAGCACCATCGTCACCAGCACCGATGCATCGGTGTCAGCGGTCAGGTCATAGCGCACGCACGGGCCGACGTAGAGCAGGTCGCCCTGACTCAGTCCGCGTTCGGCGCCGTCCACGCGCAGTCGGACTTTGCCTTCCAGGCACTGCACCGTCATCGGGCCGTCGACTGCATGGGGCGGCACATGCTTGCCTGCCTTCAGCACCAGCCGCATCACTTCCAGCGGGCCTTCCTTGAACAGGGCTTGGGTGACAGTCTGGTCCAGGCGCGTGCCCAGGGGCAGCACGCTGGCGATCTGTCCGGAAGCTAGGTGGGGGAGGGACATGCGCGGCTCCTCGCTGTAGTGGGGGCTTGTGGTTTGTGCCTTGTCAGGCACCGCTGGCGTTTTCCGCCAGCACGCCTTTCCAATCTAGCACCGGAGCGCGCACCTCAGTAGCGTTCAGCGTGCCGTAGCCGGCGTAGCCGGGATCGCCGATGCGGGCGCCGCGTGGTGGTTTTGTGCACACGGGACCGCATGACGGGCGCGTGCTTGGGCGCGTGCTTGGGCGCGGGCGCGCTCGATCACGGACCAGTCCGGGCCCGCGCTGGCGGGCAGGGATGCGGCAAGGGCGCCAAGCGTCAGCACGGCGAGCAGGATGGTCTTCATGGGGAATGTCGTCGAACTGCGGTGGGGGTCGAAACATGGCCGGAAACAGGTCCTTCCGGCCATCAATGCCGCCACGGCGAGCGCCGCGGCGGGCGGCAGCAGTATCAGGCGGCGTGTGCCGGCGGCGCCGAGACGCCGGTGCGGTCCAAGCCCGCCAGGTCCATGACGGCCGCCGGCTGGTTGGCGCCGTCGGTGAACGGGTCGCGCTTGCCATTGACATGGGCGCCGTCGGTGAACGGATCGCGCTTGCCGTTAACGTGTGCACCTTCGGTGAAGGGATCGCGCTTGCCGTTGTGCTGCAGGTTGTAGCCGTAGCGGTCGGCTTCGGTGCCATGGTCGCCGTGGTTGCTCAGGCCTTGCGCTGCGGCCGGGCCGCAGGCGAGCACGCTGGCCCCAAGGGCGGCGATGGAGAGCGTCGTGGCAAGGAGGGCTTTGAGATCGTTGTTATGCATGTCTGCTGTATCTTGAGTAAGGGGACGGCACGGTCCTGCAGCTTCCTGCTGGCCGTGCGGAGTGGCGGATCTGCCTGGCCGCAAGCCGTCCGGTTCGCCTTGTGGGCGGTGCCTGGGCGCACAAGGTGCCGGGGCACGGGACGAAGTGTAGTCACGCCGATCCATTCCTGTGATGATTTAAAAGGACAAAAATCAGTCGCTTTTTTCATCGTTAAGCGAGAGACCTTTCGAGAGCCTTTCCGAGGGCCCTTGCGAGACCTTGCGGCCGGCTTGCCAGCCGCCGCCCAAGGCGAGGAACAGGTCCACCTGGCGGTACGACACCTGAGCCTCGGCCGCGGCCAGCGCGGCTTCGGCATCGGCCAACGCCCGCTCGGCGTCGAGACGGTCAAGGTAAGAAACGCGGCCGGCCTGATGCAGCCGCACCTGCTGGCGCGCGGCTTCACCGGCCTGCTCGCGCGCCGCATGCAGCGACTCGCGCCGCTCCAGCGCATGGGCATAGGCGGACAGCGCCGTTTCCGTTTCCTGCAGCGCCCGCAGCACGGTTCCGTCGAAGCGCGCCAACGCGGCGTCGGCGGCCGCTTCATTGCCGTGGATGCGGTGGCGCACGCCGTTGGTCGGCAGCGACCAGCTCAGCAAGGGGCCCAGGCTCCAGCGCGCCGTCGGGCCGCTGCCGAGGTCGCTGAGCACGCCGGTCAGGCCGGCGCTGGCGCCGATGCGGATCGACGGATACAGGTCCGCGGTGGCAACGCCGATGCGCGCGGTGGCCGCCGCCAGTTCCCGCTCGGCCTGACGGATATCGGGGCGGCGCCGCAGCAGCGCGGCACCGTCGCCCACCGGCAGCGGCGCCTGCAATTCCGGCTCGGCATGGCAATCGACCTCGTCCGGCGCCAGTGCCGACGGCGGCTTGCCCAGCAGCAGCGCCAGGCGGTAACGCGCCGCGGCGCGCTCTGCCGCGAAGGCCGGCAAGGCGGCGCGCAACGCTTCCGTGCGGGCGCGTTCGCGTGCCACGTCCGGCGGCTGCGCGCGGCCGGCGGCGACCAGCCGGCGGGTTGCGTCCAGCGTTCGCTCCCGCACCGCAAGCTGCTGCGTGGCGACTGCCAACTCATGGGTTGCGGCGCATCCCTGCACATACGCGCGCACGGTCTGCGCGGCCACGCTGACGCGCACCATGTCGAGGGTGGCTTCGCTGGCTTCGGCGCCAGCCAGCGCGGCCTCGTCGGCACGCGCCAGCTTGCCGAAGAAATCGATGAGGTAAGACACGCCGAAGCCGAAGTCGCCCAGGTTGAATACCGGCGGCTTGACGGTCTGCAGGAAGCTCTGGGCCGACAACTGCGCGCGCGACACGCTGGCGTTGACGCCGCCTTGCGGCAGATTCTCGGACTCGACTTCGTGCAGCAGCGCCACCGCGCGCCGCAGGTTGGCCGAGGCGGCGCGGATGTCGGTGTTGGCCGCCAGCGCCTGCCGCACCAGCCGGTCGAGCCGCGCGTCGTCATAGAGTCGCCACCAGTCGTCCGGGACCGGGCCGATGTCGACGCCATGCGTGTTGGCGCCCTGCAGCGCGCCGTTGGCCTGCGGCGCCTTGATCGCGGCGCGCTCGGGCACGCGGTAGTCCGGGCCCATCGTGGTGCAGGCGCACAGGCACGCGGCTGCGCACGCCAGCCAGCGACGGCGCCCGCTCATGACCGCGCCGCGGCCGGGCGCCGCGGTTCGCGCACCGACACCGTCGCGGTGCGGCCCGACACCAGCCTGACGTCCGCAGGCACGTCTTCCAGCACGATGCGCACCGGCACGCGCTGCGCCAGACGCACCCAGTTGAAGGTCGGGTTGACGTTGGGCAGCAGGTTGGAGCCCGCACTGCGGTCGCGGTCCTCGATGCCGGCGGCGATGCTCTGCACATGTCCGCGCAGGTGCCGCGGCTCGCCCATGATATGGACGTCCACCGGGCTGCCGATATGGATGCGGTGCAGCTTGGTTTCCTCGAAATACCCTTCCACATGGAACGATGCCGCGTCGACCATCGATAGCACCGGGCGGCCGGTGGATACGTAGTCGCCCAGTCGCGGCAGGCGGTCGTTGAGGTAGCCGGCTACAGGGCTGCGCACGCTGGTGCGCTCCAGGTTCAGTCGCGCCAGCCGCACCGTGGCTTCGGCCTGCGCCAGCGCGGCTTCGCCTTGCTCCACGCGGGCACGGCCCTGTTCGGCGACTTCGCCGGCCACCAGCCCGTCGAGTGCCCGGTTGCGCGCGGCTTCGCGCCGCGCCTGCGTCAGCGTCGCGCGCAGCGTGGCGGCGGTGGCCAGCGCCTGCTGCAGCGCCAGCGCATAGCGGTCACGGTCGATCTCGAACAGCACCTCGCCGCGCTGCACGTACTGGTTGTCGCGCACCAGCACGCGCGTGACCAGGCCAGAGACGTCGGGCGCGACCTGGACGATATCGGCGCGCACATGGCCGTCGCGCGTCCATGGCGCGGCGGTGTAGTAGTCCCACAGGTGGCGCAGCACCAGTACGGCGGCCAGCACGGCCAGCAGCGTCGGCAGCAAGGGAAGCAGGGGGCGGAGTCGGAGTGTCATGACGGCAGTCCCGGCACCGCGGCGAAGACCGCCGCCACGCCGCCCAGGACGATCACATAGAGGGAAAGGTTGAACAGCGAGCGGTGCCAGATATGCCGATAGCAACCCAGCGCCGCCAGCGCCATGCGGATCGGCGTGGTGACGGCGAAGGCCAGCACCATCAGCACCAGCACGCCTGGCACGAACACGCCATAGAGATCGATTTCACTGAGCATCGGGGAGCAGCAAGAGCGGTGGGGGGCGGTGGGTGAGCGGTGGGTGGGATCAGCCCGCGCGCGTCGGCGGGCACGCGCCGGGCTGCAGCGTTACCTGCAGCACCACCAGGGCGCCTAGCGCACCATTGTCCTGGCGTGGCAGCGCGGCGATGGCATCGGCGACCCTGCGTGACAGCGCCGCCGGTGCCGCCACGGCATGGCCGCTGCGCAGCCGCGAGCGGTAATGCCGCGCGACTGCCGCAAGCACCCGGCGCACCGGCTTGCGTGCCGCGGGCGGCAGGTCCGGCAGCGCCTTGTGCAGCGCCAGCGCGCAATAGCCGACCTGCAGCGCATGGAAGCCATCCGACGAGAGCGGGTCGCCGGCCGCACCCAGGCGAGGCACCAGCTGCCCGAGCCGGTCCAGCATGCGCGCGCCGAGCCGTGCGTCGCCATCGGCCGTGCGCAGCGTGGCCGCCTGCGCCAGGTCCTGCCAGCTGGCGCGCACCAGCCGGTGCGCCGCCGCGCGCGCGCCGAACGGGCGCACCGCCATCGACCACAGCGGCGCGAACAGCATGGCGGCGGTGCTGGCCAGGCAGGCATTGAAGGTGCCGAGGAAATCCGCTTCGAAGACTGCCTGCACATTGGCGAGCGAGGCGGTATTGACCGACAGCAGCATTGCGATCAGCTGGAAGCCCGGCCGCGCCACCAGCAGGCCGATGCCGAGGTAGGGCAGCGCCAGCATTGCCGCCAGCGTTTCGAAGGCAGGCGCGTGCGGAACTACCACGAACAGGTAGCCGGAGGCCACCAGCAGGCACACCAGGCTCCAGCGCAGGAAGGGGCCGGCCATGCGGCGCGGCTCGTCGATGGCGGCAAAGAAGCAGCAGGCGATCGATGCCACCGCCACCGCGCCGGCGCCGTCTTCCCAGCCCGAGAAGATCCACAGCAACCCGGCGCAGAACACCGCCAGCCCGCTGGACACCGCGCCGAACAGCAGCATGCCGTGGTCATGGTGGTGGCCGGAGCCGTCCGCTCCCGGCCGGCTGGTGGCAGACAGCGCCTCGGGGCCGTGTTCGGCGATGCCACGTTGCAGCGCCCGGCATTCCGCGTACAGCGTGCACAGGCGTTGCAACTGGTCTGCGGCGGTCGTGGCGAGCCGCGCCGGCCAGCCGCCCTCCGCGCCCTCCAGGCGCCAGTCGCGGTGCAGGCGCGGAGCCGGCTGCGCGGCACCGCTGTCCAGCCACGCGGCCGTCGCGGCCAGCGCCTGCCGCAGCGGCGCCGGCATGCCGCCAGGCAGCGCGCGCTGCGCCTGCAGCACGCTTTCCAGGGACGACAGCAACGGCATCAGCATCGTCATGCGCTGGCGCAGCGCGCGCGCATGGCGCAGCGTGCGGCTGCCTTCGGTGTCGTAGGCGAGCTGGCTGATCAGCTGGTCCAGCGCCAGGATGTCGCTGGCAAGCCGATGGCGGCCATCGTCGGCGCGGGGGCTGCCGCGCAGGATCGCCGCGGCCCAGCCGCTGGCGTCGGCAAGCCAGCGCTGCGCACGCTGGTGCAGCGCGGGCGCCACCTTGGCCGGGAACACGATCGACCCGACCAGCCCGGCGCAGACGATGCCGATCACGATTTCCTCGATGCGCGCCACGGCGATATCGAAGATCTGGGCCGGCTGGCTGACGGCCGGCAGCGCCACGATCGGCAGCGTGTACGCCGCCAGCAGAAACACATAGCTGCGCGGCGAGCGCTGCAGCAGCGACAGGTACACCAGCGCGGTGATCCACAGCCCGATTGCGCCCATCAGCACGATCGGCATGTTGACCAGCTGCGGCACCGTCGCCACCGCGGCGGCCGCGCCAAGCACGGTGCCGGCGACTCGGTATGCCGCCTTGGAACGGGTGGCGCCGGTCAGCGGGTGCGAGACGAAATACACGGTGGCCATGGCCCAGAAGGGCCGCGGCAGGCCCAGCGCCAGTGCGATATAGAGGGCCAGCATCGCGGCGGCGAATGCCTTCAGCGAGAACAGCCACTGTCGTGCATTCGGCCAGCTAGCCATGGAGCGGGGTCTTGAAGACAAGGAGTTGGGGGGGCGCAGCGCCGCCTGCCGCCCCACGCTTCATGGCGGCGCAGTCGGGCAGGGGCGATGTGTGGAAGCGAAGTGTAGCCAAACCTTTTGCATTCCATTCATGATTTAATATTGGCTTTACCATTCTGTTTTTTCATGGATTCGTGCCACCACGGTCCAGCCTGAGTTCCACATGCCTATCGATATCCGCGCGCTGCGCTATTTCGTCGAGACCGCCCGCCTGCACAGCTTCACGCAGGCGGCGAGTTCGCTGTTCGTCACCCAGTCGACCATCAGCAAGATGGTGAAGCAGCTCGAGGACGAGGTCGGCCAGCCGCTGCTGATCCGCGAAGGCAAGAGCGTGCGCCTGACCGACGTGGGGCGCGTGGTCTACGAACGCGGGCAGGAAGCGCTCGGCGTGGTCCACCGGCTCACGCTGGAGGTGGCAGACCTGTCATCGCTGGGCCGCGGGCAGCTGACGGTCGGCATCCCGCCGATGGTCAACCTGTTCTTCTCGCCGGCGGTCAGCGCGTTCCGGCAGCGCTATCCCAACCTGCAGCTGACGCTGGACGAGCATGGCGGGCAGGTGGTCGAGCAACTGGTTGCCAGCGGCGAACTGGAGGTCGGCGCCACGGTGCTGCCCGGCGACAGTGGCCTCGCGCTGGAGACACGGCAGTTTGGCCGGCACCCGATCTGGGCGGTCGGGCCGCGCAAGGCGAAGTGGGCGCGCGGGCGTACCGTCACGCTGGGTGCGCTGCGCGACGAGCCGCTGGTGATGCTGACCGACGACTTCTCGCTGACGCGCAAGCTCAGCCATGCCTTTCTGCAAGCGCGCATCGAGCCGCGCGTGGTGGCGCGCAGCGGCCACTGGGATTTCCTGGCGTCGATGGCGGCGGCGGGACTGGGCACCACCTTCCTGCCGCAGCCGCTCGCCGAGCGCCTGCAGGGCCAGGACACGCTCGCCATGGCGCGCCTGACCGAACCGGCGATGGACTGGACCATGGCGCACATCTGGTCGCCGGGACGCTACCTGTCGCACGCGGCACGCGCGTGGCTGGCGGTCTGCGACGAAGTGCTCGGGGAAGGAGAAAAGCGGTAGCGGCGCCAGAGTTATTCTGTCGCCGGAGTTGTCCGTTCTGCTTCGTATTCCCAGTCGTCCAATTCCGCTTTCCTCACGAAGACCCACCGCTGCCTGAAATACCCCCGGCCCTCACGCCGGGTATTGGTGGCAAGCCGAGCCGCGGCGACCCGCAGCGCCGGCGCATCGTCATCGGTCATCGCCGGGAAGATCAGGGGCTTGTCTGCGTCTCGCCAAGAGTAAAACGTCACTCGACGCGGAGCCACCACGCCTGCTCCCAGCCGTCTTGACCAGTCTTCTCATCCCGGACCGGCACATCAGGGAATGCCATATTGGCGGGCAACGTGAACGCCGTTCCACGTGTCATGGGATGGACGTAGTGCCGCCCATGCGGAAACACCGGCACGTACTTGCCCGCCTGATGGCACATATCGCCGCTCATCGGCAACGGGCCGTAGCGCTGACGCAGCGACACCGGCATCTCGCGTGCCCGCGCCTTGCGTTCTTCCTGGGTGAGCACCGGATAGTCGCGATTGATGCGTACCTCCGCCAGCACTGTCGAGGTCAGACCACCCTGTTCCGGGGGCTGAGCCCCCGGCCGGATATAGTCGAGCTGTACCTTTACCGGGAACTTGCTGTCCGGCACCTCCAGCGCTTGGTAACGGTAGGGCTCCGCAAACGGCGTGAGTGGATCAGCCGGGAAGCGGTTATAGGAAATCACCTCCCCATCAATGAACCGGTAACTGCCCACCTTCAATTGCAGCAGCCCCTCCAGCTCCTCGACTGCGAGCTTGTCCAGAAGCGGTGTGAAGTGAATCGAGAAGAACGTCGGCACCTCTGCTGCCTTGGCGCGATCTTCGCGGAAGTCATCAGGGTCATCCGCCATGTAGAGCACCATGGACACTCTCGGGAGCATCGGGTGGGAGAAATCGTATTCCTTGCCGAAAGGATTGCCCGGCAGCGGTGAGATATCCCAATTTTTCCCAAAGCCCCCCTTGACCTTCTCCAGCGGCACATCGTCGCGCAGCAGGCGCATGGCGGCCTGCAGAATCTCGCGCACGATCTGCCGCTGCTGATCGGTGTAGCGCTCAGCCATGACTGTGGCCTCCCGCGCCGCCGGCGGCTTCGGAGAACTCTCTTGTGCAAATCCCAGGGTTGCGCAACAGAGGAGTGCCATCGCGGCTATCCCAGTACGACTGCACCGCTTCACCGCAAATAAACGCGTCGTCTTCATGGAGTTGTGCCCGATATCCTGTTTCATGCTTCACCATGGTGTCGACATTGATGGAAACGCCCCCGGCGCCAACGGTCTGCAGCAAGTTGTAAGCGAACTGCCGCGTTGCCTGCAACTCGGCGTCATAGGAGGCATCCCCGAAGAGCGGCACGCCCGGGTTCTGAGCCTTGTGCGCCAGCCGCAGGTCAAGCGGGGCGCGCCAGATGGATCACGCTTTTGCCACGCGTTAGGAGCGTTTCGCCAAAAGTAGAACGTCACTCGACGCGGAGCCACCACGCCTGCTCCCAGCCGTCTTGACCAGTCTTCTCATCCCGGACCGGCACATCGGGGAATGCCATATTGGCGGGCAACGTGAACGCCGTTCCACGTGTCATGGGATGGACGTAGTGCCGCCCATCCGGAAACACCGGCACGTACTTGCCCGCCTGATGGCACATATCGCCGCTCATCGGCAACGGGCCGTAGCGCTGACGCAGCGACACCGGCATCTCGCGTGCCCGCGCCTTGCGTTCTTCTAGGGTGAGCACCGGATAATCGCGATTGATGCGTACCTCCGCCAGCACCGTCGAGGTCAGGCCGCCCTGTTCCGGGGGCTGCGCCCCCGGCCGGATGTAGTCAAGCTCGACATCCACCGAGAATTTGCTGCCCGGCACTTCCAGCGCCTGGTAACGGTAGGGCTCCGCAAACGGCGTGAGTGGATCCGGCAGAAAGCGGTTGTACGGTACGACATGGCTTTCCGAAAACCGGTAACTGCCCACCTTCAATTGCAGCAGCCGCTCCAGTTCTTCGACTGCGAGCTTGTCCAGAAGTGGAGTGAAGTGAATCGAGAAGAACGTCGGCACCTTTGCCGCCTTGGCGCGATCTTCACGGAAATCATCAGGGTCAGCCCCGGTGTAGAGCACCATGGACACTCTTGGGATCATCGGGTGGGAGAAATTGTATTCCTTGCCGAACGGATTGCCCGGCAGCGGTGAGATATCCCAATTTTTCCCAAAGCCCCCCTTGACCTTCTCCAGCGGCACATCGTCGCGCAGCAGGCGCATGGCGGCCTGCAGGATCTCGCGCACGATCTGCCGCTGCTGATCGGTGTAGCGCTCAGCCATGACTGTGGCCTCCCGCGCCGCCGGCGGCTTCGGAGAACTCTCTTGTGCAAATACCAGGGTTGCGCAACAGAGGAGTGCCATCGCGGCTATCCCAGTACGACTGGACCGCTTCACCGCAAATGAACGCGTCGTCTTCGTGGAGTTGTGCCCGATATCCTGTTTCATGCTTCACCATGGTGTCGACATTGATGGAAACGCCTCCGGCGCCAACGGTCTGCAGCAAGTCGTAAGCGAACTGCCGCGCTGCGTGTAGCTCTGCGTCATAGAAGGCATCCCCGAAGAGCGGCACGCCTGGATTCCGAGCCTTGTACTGCTGCCGCCCCTCGCGCAGGCCGGCCAGCATCCAGTAGTAGTGTCCCACCAGCATCCGGTGCAGGCCCCGCAGCACCAACGGATCCATTGGGATCGGTTGTTTGCCAGCCAGCTTGAACACCTCTTTGTGAAAGAACTCCCCGTAGAACTCTTGCATATGCGGCACACGTGCATAGTCCTGCGGGAACTGCTGCATCAGGGCCGCCATCCAGAATTCCTGCTGGCAGTGCCGGGCTTCGTGGTAAAGAGCGTCGGCCAGCACCTTCTCTGCGATGTCTCGGCTAGTCAGGTCCCGGGAATTGAGCAACGCCTCGACCGTCTTGGACGTCACAGCGATCTGCCAAGGCTGGCGCAGGAAGCCTGCGTTGGCAGTGGCCACCAAGTGCAGAGCTTGCAATTGTTCGTCGGTAACGATTCTGACGGCAGGTAGCGCCCCTGAGTTGGGCGATCCATTTGCAATCCCGTCCGGCAAGCCGAACGGCCCGCTGCGCAGTGCAGCGTAAATCCACGGCTGGATTTTCTTGACTAGGCCTTTTGCCTCAGTATCCGCAAGCGGCCAACTCATCGCGCCCCAGTCGATCCCTTGCAACACCGGCTTGATAGTCGCCGTATAGGCCTTGGCAACCGGGTAGACCACATCCTTGCGCAACGGCCTGCCGCTCTCGCCCGGCTTGCCCGTCGCCGGGTCAATGGCGATTTCACACAAGCGCAGCCCATAGTTGTGCGGATCGCAGGTGGCCAGCATCGGCTGCTTGCTTTCACTGGTCGGCTCACGCTCGGCTTTCTCCGCGGTCTTGCCTCCTACCTGCGTGGAGCGCCGTTCCGGATTCGGCGCGGCAACCGCGGCGTACTGCGCATCCTGCATCAGCATTGGTTCGTGTACCGTCAACACCTTTCCGGGCTCGCTCGCCGATAGAAATTCCAGCCGCGCTAACTGCGCCACGGCCGCCGTCGCCAATTCGGTCTCTCCGTGCGCATTGGCGATGCCTTCGATCACCCGGCCATCGTCGAGCGTGATCCGGTAGGGTTGCTCCGGAAGGGTGAGGCCCGTTCCCAGTTCGGCCAGCACAAAATGCTCGGCTACCCTGGCCTCGGTCTGCGGCAGCAGCGGCATGGCCTGCCCGATCGACTTCGGCCCGGGCATGGCGTGCGAGCTGGCATGCGCCTTCCAGGTGCCGGAGGTGCCATGCTCGATGCCATCGGCATTGAGCCGCACATAACTGCCGCCACCATTGACCAGGACCTCCTTGGCGGCGGTGATCTCTATCCGTTCCATGGTGCTGATCACCCTGAGCACCTTCTGCGCAATGATCTCGATGTCATCGCTCTGCGCCTGGATCTCGACCTTGCCCTTGGCCGCGAACAGCCGCATGCCGCTCTTGCGAGCGAACAGCACGATCTTGTCCATGGCACTGGCCAGCAGACTCTTTCCGGTGGCGATCGACAGGTGTTGGCCGGTGGTCAGGCCAGTATGGTGTTCGCTGTGCAGGTGAATGTCCTGCGCCGCAGTGGCCGCAATGCCTGCGGGGGCGGCCAGCACCAGGTGCGGGGCAGCAAATTCTCCTTGTTCGCCGCGACCTTTCAGAGTGTCGTGCTGGGCCTGCAGCGCCCGCGCCACGTCCAGTTGTTGCCCCTCCTGGGCGCGGAGGTGCTCGGCCGCGTCGCCCAGTTCGTGGTGGATGTCGTGCGCGCTGGCCAGCCGCTGTACGGTCTCCGAGATGTCCTTGTGGTAGCTGACGGCATCGGGCCGGACCTCAGCGGTCAGCAGCAGCCCGGCGCCCCCGCGTAGCGCGCCCCAGCCATCGGTGCGCAGCTCGAACCCCTCGCCGCGTTTCTCGCGCCGACCCTCATGATCGGGCACGTGCACGATGTAGCCCAGGCTGAGCATCGTGGCCTGGTGGTCGCTGCCGATCTGCGTCTGGATCTGAGCCTCGGTATCATCCTGCAGGAAGGTGTTGTGGCGCTCGCCAAACAGCTCCTTGCTGCGAAAGCCCGACAGCGCGTGCTGGTCCGGCAGGTTCCACTGCGGCATGTTGACCCGGTTCGGCACCCGGCCGATGACGATCGGGCAGTCGGGGTCGCCGTGCGTGAAATTGACAATCACCTCCTGGCCGATGCGCGGCAGGTGGCTCGCCCCGAACTGGTCGCCTTGCCAGGCCTGTGCGACGCGCACCCAGCATGAACTATTGGCATTGCGCTGCCCAGTCCGGTCCCAGTGGAACTGGACCTTGATGCGGCCGAACTCATCCACCCAGATTTCCTGGTTCTCCGGCCCGACCACGGTCGCCGTTTGCGGCCCGCAGGTGTGCGGTTTGGGCTGGGTGCGCTCGGGCCGGAAGATCTCCGCCGTGGACTGGGCCTGGAACCCGACCTCGCAGCGCCAGGCCTGTCCCTGTCCGGAGGCCTCGCCCACTTCCTCGAGCGTCAGGGTGGTGTGAAACACCAGGTATTCGCGGTTGGCCTCAGCCTGCGCAAAGCCCTTGAGGGTGAAGGTACAGCCCGGCACCACGGCGCGCACGTTGCCGCCCGCAAAGACCCGGCTGCCATGCTGGCGGATTGCCTCCATGCGGATGCGCGACAGCAAGTCGCCTTCTTTCCACGGATCGTTGCCGGTGGCGGGCTGGGCGTGATCGCCGGGATATTCGCGGATCTCGCTGTTGGCGTGGGCGGTGGCACGTGGATCGTCAGTGGCCACGGTCAGATCGGCGCGCGGCTTGACGAAATCGTAGTCCGTGCTCGTCCAACTGCCCGACACGAGCTGGTCCTGCACATGGAAATCGTACAGGTGCTCGGCATCGGCCCGGTCCGAGGTCGGCCGCCAGGAGAGCGCGTGGTACGCCGGGCTGGCAAAGCGGCGGAAGGCGCCATTGCCATCGGTCAGCACCAGCCGGTGCTTGCCACCCGAATGCTCGAAGAACCACGAGATGCCCCATTCCTGGGTCAGGCGCTGGAAGAACCCGAAATCCGTCTCGCCGTACTGGACCTGATATTCGCGAGTCGGATAGCGCGCGACATCAAGGCGGTTCTCGACTGGGAAGCTATAGTCCGCCAGCAGCGCATCGAGAATCTCGACCGCGGTCTTCTGCTGGAAGATCTTGAAGTCGCTGGTGAGCGTGGCCAGGAACAACCAGGGTTGGAGCGTGACCCGATAGATAAAGTGGCGTCCCTCCACAACGGGGCCCATGACCCCGGTCACAATGCCCGTGATTTCGCGCGTGCCTGCGCCAAGATTTCCGGTCAGTCCGGTGCCGCTGCCATCGAGTTCGATCTCCAGCGTCAGCTCCTTGCCCTGCAGCGCCGGCAGATCAAGATTGGCGGCTGGGGCGCCCAGTCCCCAGCGCTCGTCGGGCGTCTTGAGCTCGACCGTATAGGAGAACAGGTCGTTCAGGCCTTCGGTGCCTTGCACGCGTGCGACGGTCAGGGCGACCTGGCCGAGGATCTCGGGTAGGCCATCACCACGCAGGGTGACAGTGCGGAAGGACGGCAGCGGCAGTCGGTTGCCCATTGGCAGCGCTCCAACGAAAGTCGTGGGGCCCGCGCAAAGCTCGATACCAACCAACGCATGACGCGGGGTAGCCTTTCAGGCTACCCGGCAAATACCGGATTTCTATAAGAGGAATCCCAAAATCGCGAATGATTTGGCGCTAAGCGCTGCAGCGCTGTCCAATGGCGCGTGAGCCTGGACGGGTACTCCGAGACGCGTTTCCAGGGGATGATGAGCCTGGAGTTGAGAAGTGCTGCGGAGGGTTGACTGCCGACAGGCGGCGGACTATGGCCGAAAGTTGATCATCTGTGGTTAATCGTCAACTTGGCGGAATCAAGAATCGCACGCTGGCGCACGAAGTACTCGAAGGCACGTGCCGACTGGAATTCATCTTGGTCGTACCCCTATTTGTGCAGGCACTGGTCCGGCGCGATATTCAGCCGCACCAGCGACTGCCGCCCCGCGGTGTAGTGGTACAGCAGCGTCACGCCGAGCTTGCCCAGCACCGGCACGTCCGGATTGCGGCAGATGCCGCGCTCCAGGATCGGCTTGGCCGACGCCATGTACTCGCGCGTGCCGTCGCGGGTGGCATCGACCCCCGACACCTTGAGCTGGAACTCGACGATCTTGCCGGGCCGGGTCACGCAGCCGTCGAAGCGCGTGGTGTCGTCCAGGTCCAGCGGGCCGGCGCGCATCAGCTCCTGGCAGGCCATCCGCAATTCCCGGTCGACATTGCCAGTCGTAAGCCGCGTGATGCCGGACATGCCGGTCGGCTTGCCGCGCACGGTGCCGAGCAGCAGCGTGGCGAGGCCGGAGAGCTGCGGGCTTTGCGCCGGTGGCGCCGCCGGCGCGGCGGTGGCGGACACGGAGGCGACCAGGGGAACGAGGACCGCCAGGAAGGGCAGGAAGAGGCGGTGGAGCGTGGCCATCGGGGCGGCTGGGGCAAGGCGCATAAAGGGGGCGGGTTGGGTGAAGCCTGTCGCGCTGCTACTTTAGCCCCAGCCTCTTGCCGCCGTTGTCAGGCGTTGTCCTACGCGGCAACACCGCCAGCGCCGTGCCGCAGGCAGTGCGCGGCACATGGCGCCGCGGCACCGGCCGCCGTTACAGCTCAAGCACCAGCCGGCATCCGTCGGCCGCGCGCGAGCAGCACGCCATCATGCGGTCGTTGGTGTCGCGCTCGGTGCGGGTCAGCACCACGTCGCGGTGATCGACCTGGCCGGCCAGCACGCGTACTTCGCACGAGCCGCACAGGCCCTCCTCGCAATCGCTCTGCACGTCGATATTGGCGCCGCGCAGTGCCGCGAGCAGGGTCTGGCCGGCGGGCACCTCCATGACCAGCCCGGAGTCCTTCAGTTCGACGGTGAAAGCCTGCTCCTTCGACGCGTCCAGCGTGCCCAGCCGCGACACGAAGTGCTCGACCCGCAGCGCGTCCTCCGGCCACGCCGCGCAGGTAGCCGAGAGCGCATCGAGCAGCCGTTGCGGGCCGCAAGCGTAAACGTGGGTGCGCGGCGCCGGCGTGGCCAGCAATGCGGTGAAGTCGGCGCGGCGGCCTTCGTCGCTGGCGTAGACGTGCAGGCGCTCGCCATGCAGGGTCTGCAGCCCGTCCAGCATCGCCATCGACCTGCGCGAGCGGCCGCAGTAATGGATCTCGTAGTCGATGCCGAGCTGGCGTGCGCGCCGTGCCATGGCGCTGACTGGCGTGATGCCGATGCCGCCGGCAATGAAGATGGCGCGGCCGCAGCCCTCGTCGAAGCGGAAATGGTTGCGCGGGCCGCGGATGCGCAAGCGGTCGCCCGCCTTGACGTTGTCGTGCACCCAGGCCGAGCCGCCGCGGCTCTCGGGCTCGCGCAGCACGGCGATTTCCAGTGCGGCGGCATCGTCGGGATCGCCGCACAGCGAATACTGGCGCGACAGCCCGGTATCGCCGCACTCCACGTCGATATGCGAGCCCGGCGCCCAGCGCGGCAGCGGCTTGCCGTCAGGCGCCGCCAGCCGCAGCCGCACCACGCCATCGGCGGCGTGGGCGATGCTCTCCACCACCACGGTGCGCGCGCTGGTGTGCGCCGACGGTTCGCCGATGCGCACGGGCTGGCGCTGCGCCAGCAGCGCGGGGTCGCGACGCTCCGGGTTTTGCGCCGGGTCCCATTCGACCAGCAGGTGCTCGGGGCCACGGAACGACGTGTTGGGCACGTAGGTGAAGGACTGTTCCGCCAGCCGCATATGCGGCAGCCGGCGTGTCAGCTCTTCCAGGAAGATCTGCATCTCCATGCGCGCCAGGTTCTTGCCCATGCACTGGTGCGAGCCGTAGCCGAAGGTCAGCTGCTCGCTGGCGTTGTCGCGGCGGATGTCGAACAGGTCGGCATCGGCAAAGTGGCGCTCGTCATGGTTGGCCGACGAGGTCACGATCAGCAGCTTGCTGCCGGCGGCCAGTTGGATGCCGCCCACCTCCGTGTCGCGCGTGACCAGCCGGCGCCACGCCGCCACCGAGCCGTTGTGGCGCAGGCATTCTTCCACCGCGTTGGGGATCAGCGAAGGATCCTCGCAGATTTCGCGCCATGTGTCGGGATGCTGCAGCAGCAGCTTGATGGCGTTGGCCGAGGCGTTGGCGGTAGTCTCGTGCGCGGCCACGATGCCGGCCATCATCATCGAATGCAAGTACGAGTCGGTGACGACTTCAGGCAGTGCCTGCTGCTTGCGCAGGCCGTACTGCATCCAGCCCGGGCCGGACGGGTCCTGGCGCATCTTGTCGAGGATGCGCCCGGCCAACTGCCAGAAGTTGCCGACCGCATGCGCGACCGCGACCTGTTCTTCCGGCCTGGGCCGTCCCCACGTGTTGACCGTATGGGCAATGGAGTACTGGCGCAGCAGGTCCATGTCCTCTTCGGGCACGCCCAGGAAATGCAGCGCCACGGTCAGCGGCACTTCCCACAGCATCTGGTCGACCAGGTCGGCGCGGCCGTCGTCGATAAAGCGGTCGACGTATTCGCGCGCGAGGCGCCGCACCATCGGCTCGTGATGCGCGAGCTCGGCGGGCGTGAACGGGTCCATCAGCGCGCGCCGGCGCGGCATGTGGGCGGGCTCGTCCTCGTTGACCAGCGTGCGGTTCATGGCATAGCCGTACGAGGCCAGCACCGCGTTGGCTTCATCGCCGGTGGGCGTGATCTTCTCCAGCGCGATGGATGGGCTGAAGGTGAGGTTGTCGCGGAAGATCGCCTTGATGTCGTCGTAGCGCGTGACCACCCAGTAGCCCAGCTTCGGGCTGTAGAACACCGGTTCCTGCTCGCGCGACCAGCGCACGTACTCGGGCGGATCCTGCTGGTAGCCGTCGCCGAACGGATCGAACTTAGCCGCCTGGTGACTGACCGGGCAGCCATTGGGGGCGGTGAAGGCGGAATGGTCGACGGGACAGCCGCCGCGCGCGGTGTCGGGGGAGGGGGTGGCCATGCTGCGTACTCCTGCAAAAACATCGCCGTCCGGGCGGGGCCGGACGGCCTCGAAGCGATACCAGAACCGAGGCGGATGCCGCTCAGTTGTCCAGCGTGATCTTCAGGTCGCGGATCAGCTTGGTCCAGCGTGCCGACTCGGTGCGCAGCAGCTCGCTGAACTGCGCCGGCGTATTGCCCACTGGCTCCACGCCGAAGTCCACCAGCCGCTTGTTCACCGCCGGTTCGCGGATCGCCGCGACCACGTCCTTGTTCAGCGTATTGATAACCTCCGTCGGCGTGGCGGCAGGCACCACCATGCCGACCAGCGCGGCGGCTTCCACACGCGGATAACCCAGTTCGGCGAAGGTCGGCACGTCGGGCAGCTGCGGCAGCCGGGTGGCATTGGCCACTGCCAGCGGCCGCACCTTGCCGCCCTTGATAAAGCCGGCGCCGGCGGCGTAGTCCACCATCATTGCGGCGACCTGGCCGGCGGCAACGTCGGACAGCGCGGGCGCGGCGCCGCGGTACGGCGCGTGCGTCATCGACAGGCCACCGGCTTCCACCTTCAGCAGTTCCATCGCCAGGTGGTGCGGGCTGCCCGCGCCGGCGGAGCCATAGTTGACACCGCCCTGGGTTGACTTGGCCTGCGCAATGAATTCCTTGGCAGTTTTCACCGGGCTGTTCGCGCCGACTACGAGGATCATCGGGAAGCGGCCCAGCAACGTGACCGGGGCCAGGTCCTTGCCAGGGTGGTAGGAAAGCGTCTTGTACAGGACCGGGTTGAACACCAGCGTGCCGTTGTCGGCGGACAGCACGGTATAGCCATCGGCGGCCGAGCGCGCCGTCTCGGACGCGCCGATCGCGGTGTTGCCGCCGGGTTTGTTATCCACCAGCACGGGCTGGCCGACCTTGGCCGACAGCCCCTGGCCGATGGTGCGCGCGAGGAAATCCGAGCCGCCGCCGGCGGCGTACGGCACGATCCAGCGGATCGGCTTGGCCGGGTAGGTGTCGGCGGCATGCGCCGGCAGGGCGGACAGCAGGGGCAGGACGAGCGCGCCGATGGCCAGGCGCGGCAGCAGGGGGCGGGGCATGTGGTTGTCTCCGTTGATTTCTGTTTTGCGTAAATCTTATACGCATTGCGTAATGATTGAATGAGGGTTAACCTTGAAGCGGATCGCCCTACCGCCTCTCTCCCAGGCATGGCCTAATCTGCCAGCCTTTGCCAACACCACTGCCATGCCAGCATCCCGTTCCAAGTCCGCCGCCTCCGAAACGCCTGCCGACGTTTCCTTGCCCCGCACACGGGAGCGCCGCCAGCGCGTGCAATCCGCTGTCACGGGCATGGCGGTGCTCAAAGGGCTGGCCCGGCTGGGCGGGCGCGCCAGCCTGACCGCGCTGGCCGCGCATATCGACGAAAGCCCGGCCAAGGTGCATCGCTACCTGGTCAGCCTGCTGGAAGAAGGACTGGTCGCGCAGGAATCCGGTACGCAGCAGTACCACCTGGGCTACGAGGCGCTCCAGATCGGGATGGCGGCGATGCGCCAGGCCGACCCGATCCGGCTGGCCGAAGCCTCGCTGGTACGGCTGCGCGAGACGCTGGAGGTGACTTGCTTTGTCGCGGTGATGGGCAACAAGGGCCCGACCATCATGCGTTTTGAAGAACCGGGATTGCCGGTCACGGTGAACGTGCGCGCGGGGTCGGTGATGCCGCTGTTGTGGTCGGCCACCGGGCGCGTATTCCTGGGCCTGCTGGACGAAACCCGGGTGCAGACGCAGGCGACAGAAGAACTGGCAGAGGCGAGCCCGGCGCGGCTGGCATCGCTCGACCGGGAGGACCCGATCGGCGCGCTGCGCCGCGTCGTGCAGGCCGACGACTGCGCCTGGGTGCGTGACACCAACCTGACCGGCATCAGCGCCGTGGCCGCGCCGGTGCGCGACCACACTGGCCGCGTGTGCGCGGTGCTGACGGCGCTGGGCGCCACCGGCGGCTTCGATCCGACGATCGACGGGCCGGTCGGCACCGCCGTGCGGCACGAGGCCCGCGTGATCAGCGCCGCGCTCGGCTTCAACCCGGAGGCGGCGCGCTAAGGTCCGGTTTCAGCGCCGGGCAAGCCTGCACGGCAACGGCGTCGACGCGTGCCGGGTCGCCCAGCAGCGCCATCAGTCCGCACGCCAGCGTACCGCGCCACTGCAGGTAATCGTGGCCGCTGGCATGCTCGGCATGCACCACCGGATAGCCCTTTGCCGTCAGCACATCGCGCAGGTGGCGCGTGGTCGTCAGGATATTGACCGTGCCGCGGCCTTCCTCGAAACGTCCGGCTTCGAGATAGAACCGCAATGGCAGCCGTGGGCTGGCCGCGTACTGGCCGATCAGCCATTCCGGCTGCCGCGGCGGCTGGTCCGGCGCGCCGCCCGGCCCCCACCAGAACGAGCCTGACTGGCTCAGCACGAGCCCGAAGCGCTCAGGATGACGCAGGCCTGCGTATGCCGCAGCCAGTCCGCCGTAGCTGGAGCCCGCCACTACCGTGCTAGATGCCGGTGCGTCCAGGCCCAGCGTGGCCGCCCACGGCATCAGTTCGTTGGCGAGGAAGTCGGCAAAGGCCGGGTTCGGCGGCAACTGCGTGGCACGCGCGTTCGCACTGGGATTGGCGACGATCAGGGCTGCTACTGGCGGGATGCGGCCTTCGGCCACGAGGTTGTCGAGCAGCGTCGGCGTGGGCACCAGCGACAGGTAGGCATGGGCGTCGAACAGCACCAGCGTGGCGGACGGCCCGGCGCCTGCCGGACGGTACACGTAGACGTCGCGCGCTTCGCGGAGGATGCGGCTGTCGAGGCGGTAAGCCGTGACCGTGCCGGCGGGCACGCCCGCGCGCGGTGCCAGCCAGGGCTGCGGCGGCGCGGCAGGCAGTTCCAGCGTCGACTTGAGCTGGAACGCATCGACGCCCTGAGTCGGGAAGGTGTGCGGGAAAGTGTGCGGATTGAGCGGGTCGCGCTGCACCGTGGCCAGCAGCGCGCGGCGGCGCTGCGGCGCGGGCAAATTCAGCTCGGGCACGTCGGGCGCGAGCTGGTAGCTCATGCGGGTGCTGGCGGGTACGCGGTAGGTGCGGTACCAGACGTCGCTGTCGCCAAGGCGCAGCAAAGGGTCGTGGTCGCCGGCGGGGCTGCCGAGCAGCCGCACGTTGTGGCGCGCGCCGCGCCACAGGAAGGTCACGCGCACCATTGCCTCAGTCGTGTCGCCAGACTTAGCGGCGATCGGCTCGACCAGCGGCGTGCCGCGCCGGGCCACGTCGTCCCAGAACGCTTCGGTGCTGCCCCCGGCTGCCAGCGCCTGCGCTAGCGCGCGGATGGCGGGGCTGTCGGGTTCGTCGGGCGGGGCATGCTGCGCGCTGACGGGAACGATCTCGTCGATGCGCAGCGCATAGCGCGCGCCTGGCTGCGGGCGGCCGCCGACGGCGCCCCCAACGGCGCCCTGGCCGGCATCGACGCGCAGCCGGTAGGTGCCGGTTCCCGGCGACACGAACATGAAGCTGCGCGACAGCGTGGTGGGGCCCAGCAGCCGGCGCACCGGCTTGCCGTCGGCATCGGCCAGCTCCAGCGCGGCGGCCGGTCCGTCGAGGTTGCCGCGTACCAGGTCGCCGGCATGCAAGGCCAGCGTAAAGTCGAGCGTCGCGCCAGGCTGCCATGCGGCGGCAGCGGCCTGGCCGACAGCGAGCCGGGCCGGCGCAGCCTGCGTGGCCACGGCGCCCAGCGTTAACGCGAGAGCCACGAGGGTTCGGCTGGTCAGGTTAGCCTTGCGCATCAGAAATCCACCGACGTCGTGAACTTGAACAGCCGCGGCGCGTTCTGCGTGACGTAGCCGTCGTTGAACGAGCCGGCCCAATAGCTCTTGTTGAACAGGTTCTCGACGCTCGCATAGAAACCGACGCGCTTGCCCTGGATCTTCGTCACGTAGCGCGCGCCGATGTCATAGCGGGTCCAGCTGTCGATCTTCTGTGTGTTGGCGTTGTTGACGAACTGCGAGCCGGTGTAGGTCACGCGGCCAGTGACGGTCAGCCCGGGCACCCACGGCAGGTCCCATTCCGCGCCCAGGTTGCCCGACCAGGTCGGGCTGCCGAAGGCGGTGTTGCCGTCATACGTGCCATTGGCCGTGCGCGTCAGCACCGCGCGCGTGTAGGCGATGCCGCCCAGCACGCGCACGCCGGGCACGGCTTCGCCATAGAGATTCCACTCCACGCCGCGATGGCGGCGTTCGCCGTCGGGGTTGTAGGTGTTGGTGGCGGCGTCCTTGATCAGGCTCGGGCGCGTGATCTGGAACACGCTGAGGGTCTGCGTCAGCTTGCCGCTGTCCCATTTCACGCCGAGTTCGCCCTGGCGGGTTTTGTAGGGCGCGAACATCTGCTGGTAGTTGCGCGCGGTGATGTCGGTCACGGTATCGCCCTGGCTCAGGCCTTCGACATAGTTGCCGTACAGCGACAGCTGCGGCCCCCACGGCTTGAGCACCAGCCCGACGGTGGGCGTGAATGCGCCCTCGTCATAGTCCGCGGTGCGCGCGCCGGTGGTGGCGCTGAAGCTTTGCGCCTGCACACGCTGGTGGCGCACGCCCAGCGTCAGCTGCACCTTGTCGTCGGCGAAGGCCAGAGTATCGGCCAGCGCCAGGCTGCTCAGCGTGGTGTCCGACGTCTTGGGCACGTTGCCGGGCGAGGCCGCCAGGATCGGCGTGACGGGATCGTAGATGTTGGAGCTGTACGAGCGGCTGGCCACGTTGACGGTGCCGGAGCGCAGGCCGAGGTAGGTGTAGCCGAGGACCAGCCGATGCTCCACCGGCCCGGTGCGCAAGGTGCCACGCAGGCCGGTCTCGGCCGAGACCGTGTCGGTGTAGCCCTTCTGGTTGTAGGTGATGCCGGTGAAGTTGCCGTTCGGCTGCACGTTGTTGGCGCGCGTGCCGTTGATAAAGCCGCTATAGCGGTAGCCCAGCGCGCCCAGGCCCGCATAGACGGTCCAGTCCTTCGTCAGGTCATATTCGCCGCGCGCGACCACGGCGTGGTTGTCGAGCCGGCCATGCGTGCCGCGCAGGATATTGGTGCCGGCCTTGGGCGGCTCCGGCACGGTGCTGGCGAACGAGGCCATCCAGGCGCTGCCGTTGCGGACTTCTTCCTCGTTGACGTAGGCGTCGATCGAGGCGCGGGCGCGCTCGCCGGCATAGTCCAGCGCCACCGCGCCGAGCGCGCGGCGCTTGGACTGGCCGTCGATGCCGGTGCGGCCGTTGTCGTACGCGCCGTTGACGCGCACGCCGAAGGCATTGTCCGGGCCGAAGCGCCGGCCTACGTCGATGCTGGCGCCGACGTTGCCTTCTGAGAGGTAGTTGGCGGACAGGCGCGTCAGCGGCGCATCGGCCGCGCGCTTGGGCACGAGGTTGATCACGCCGCCGACGGCGCCACTGGGCGACATCCCGGTCAGCAGCGCGGTAGGCCCGCGCAGCAGCTCGACGCGCTCGACGAACTCGGTGGGCGCATGCCCGTACGGCGCCAGGCCATACATGCCGTTGAGCGCCAGGTCGTTCGACGAGATATCAAAGCCGCGCACCGTGTAGTTCTCATACAGGTGGCCGGCCGAGGTGGTGAAGCGCACGGTCGGGTCGTTGGCGAGCACGTCGGCAATGGTGTGCGCCTGCTGGTCCTGGATGGTCTGCGCGGTATAAGCGGCGCTGCTGTACGGCGAATCCATGGCGTCGGTATTGCCGAGCAGGCCAAGGCGCGCGCCGCGTGCAACCTGGCCGCCTGCATAAGCCGGCGTCAGCGCCTCGGCGTCGGGGCGCGCGGCGGTCACAGTGACGGCGGGCAGCGTGGCGCCGGCACCGTCCTGCGCGGCGGCGGGCAGCGGCTTGACGGCGAAGCCGTTGGGCACCGCCTGTGCCTGCAGGCCGGTGCCGCGCAACAGCAGCGCCAGGCCCTCGGCCGGCGCATGGCGGCCCTGCAGGCCGTCGGTGCGGCGCTGGGCGAGGTCGGCGGCATCGTATGAGACCAGCACGCCGGCTTCCAGGCCGAAGCGGGTCAGCGCAGGTTGCAGCGGTCCGGCCGGGATGGCATAGCTGCGCGCGGATGCGGCAGCCGTGGCGGCATCGGCGGCATGGCCGGCCAGCGGTATGGCGCCCGCCAGCAAGACAAGGGCGTGGCTGACTGCGACGACGCTGTGCCGCACGCGCGGCGTGGATGGCCGGCGGGCGCCGGCGCTCGGAAATGGCAAACCTTGCTTGCCCATGAAACTGTCCTTTCAAGAAGACGCTGGAAATCAGTCGTTCCTCTCGTAGGCCCCGCGAAACGGGCAAACCCCTCAACCTGAGGCAACAAATATCTCTATGGAGGTGAAAGCGTCGATAGCTTCGGCTAGGCGCGTGGCCTGACGCTGACCCAATAGCGCGTCCACCGATGGACCGTTACCGGCAGCAGGTGCGGCAGTGCCGCCAGCACCTGGTCGGTATCGGACAGCGGAAACACGCCCGATACGCGCAAGCCGGCCACGGCCGGCGCGCATCCAAGCCGCCCGTGCCGGTAGCGGCCCAGCTCGGCCAGGAAGGCGTCGAGGCGCATGTCATGAACGGCCAGCATGCCTTGCGTCCAGGCGTTGTCGGCGACGCTGGCCGGATCCGCCGGATCGATCGCCGAACGGGTGAAGCGCGTGCGCTCGCCCGCTTGCAGCACATGGGTTTCGGCGGCGTTGTCGGCGGGGCGGATCTCGACTGCACCTTCCTGCACGCTGACCGCGGTGGCGTCGTCATGCAGCCGCACGGTGAAGCGCGTGCCCAGCGCCCGCAGCGTGCCTTGCGCGGTCGCCACGCGAAACGGTCGGCCCAGCGGGTCGCTTGCCGTCGCCACCGACAGCGCGCCGGCCAGCAGCGTGACGCGGCGTTCGCTGGCGCCATAGCGCACGGCCACGGCGCTATCGGTATCCAGATCGACTTCGGTGCCGTCGTCCAGTACCAGTTGGCGGCGTTCGCCGACGCCCGTCTCATGGTCCGCGCGCCAGGCCACCAGGGGGCTGCCGCGCTGCCATTGCCAGGAGGCTGCAACCACCGCGCCAGTCGCCATCAGCACCATGGCGCGGCGGCGTCCGCGCTGCGGCGTGCCGCGCGACGCAGACGTATCGGCCAGTGCAGCGCTGGCGATGCCGCGCGGCATCCCGTGCATGGCCGTGTTGAACGCATGCAGGTGCTGCCACGCCCGTTCATGGTCGGGATGTTCGGCGCGCCAGCGCGCGCAGGCTGCGTGGCTTTCAGGCGATGCGCCGGGCGGGAGCAGCGCCATCCACCATTGCGTTGCCCGCAACGTGATGGCGGAGTCGATCGGCGGATGCGGCGCGGCGGGCAGGGAAGACAAGGACATCTGGGAGAGCGGGGCGCAGATGCTCAGGCAGCGAAGCAGCACTGGTGCAGCGCCTTGACGATATAGCGCTGCACCGTGGCGATCGATACCCGCAGTTCCGTAGCGATGCTCGCCTGGTCCATGCCATCGACCTGGAACAGCACGAACGCGCGCCGCACCGCGGCTGGCAGTGCCAGCAGGCGGCGGTCGATCTCGGTCAGTGTCTCGAGCAGCAGTGCGCGGGTCTCGGGATCGGGCGCCTCGGCTTCGGGCAACGCGGCCAATGCCTGCTGGCACGCCAGCTCGATTTCCTGTCGCCGGTAGAAGTTGGAGACCAGCCCGCGCGCCACCGTGGCCAGGAATGCGCGCGGCTCGCGCGCGGCGATCGGCGCCTCGCGCGAAAGCAGGCGCACGAAGGTGTCATGCGCCAGGTCCGCGGCGTGCCCCGCGTCGCCCATGCGCCGCCTCAGCCAGGCGCGCAGCCAGCCGTGATGGTCGAGATACAGCGTATGGACTTCATCGTTGAGCGAGGGCTCGGCGGCGGGCATGGCGCGGGCAGATCAGGCAAGGCTTTAGGCAGACAGCGCCGCATTATATAGGTAAATGATAATTATTCGCAATAATAGGGAAGGATGGAGATTGTTGAGATCCGGTCAGCTGTCTGCAACCTGGCCGCGATGGGCGGAAAAGCTTTCCCTCGCGGCCTGACAAAGATCCTTGTTCCAATGAGTCTGGCAGGGGAGTCAGTGCCCCGCCCCGCGGATCGAATCCGGGGAAAAATACGCCTCACCAAACTGCGGACTGCTGTTTAAGCGTACCGGCTTCCCTTCATTCGTCAGCCGGTCCGCCAGATAGGAGCCAGCAGTGAGGTCGTGGTAGAACGCCACCGCCGGGTAGTAGCGCCGCGCATCATAGGCGTAAAGCGACGATTGCATGTTCGTTCGCCACAGCTGGCCGCGGGCATCGTAGTTGTCGGCAAGCACTGCCATCCAGGTGTCTTCGTCCAGGTACAGGACGCGCCTCGCATACTGATGTCGGAAGCCTTGCTTCAGTCTGGCTTCGAGCACCCAGACGCGGTGCAATTCATAGCGGATCAGCTCAGGCGTGGCATGGTTGGGGCCCAGCAGTTCGGCGTACTTGACGGCGGGATCGACCAGCTTGTAGTTGTGGTAGGGAATATAGATCTCCCGCTTGCCGACAATCTTCCACTCGTAGCGTTCGCCAGAGCCATTGAACAGGCGATCGTCGTCGACCGTGCGGAAGCCGCCCGGCCCCAGCGGCTGGTCGAAGCCGAACTCGGGTGCCTGCCGCACCCGGCGGGTCCCGGGATTGTATTGCCAGGTTCTGGCTGTATCCGAACCTTCGCGATCCCAAAAATTGTGGGAAACGATGATATTGCCGCGCTCGCGTAAAGGCAGTTCGGTTTCCACGCGTGCGAAGGTCCGGTTGATCAGCGGCGAGCCTTTTTCAAATGCGGTACCGTTGACCGGCGACCAGATGTCATATTTCCACTTGCCCCACGCGATCTTGCCGTCGCGATACACGACTGCCTGGTCGTAGACGGCCGACTCTTCGGCAATGGCGGAAGAAAAGCGAAGATTCCACATCAGCTCCAGCCCGCTCTTGGGGACAGGAAACGGCGCGGTGGGCGGATAGTCCTTGAGACCGTTCGCATCCGTCGTCAGTTGCGTTCTGGCGGCGTGATGCTGAATCGCCCTGTAGATGGCATCCCCATAGCGGAAGTCGCGATGGCTGGGATAGATCGCCATCTTGAATGTCGCCGGGTAGAGCTTGAACATGGCGAGTTGCCCGTCGCTCAGGTGCGTACGGTACTGCTCCATGTTCTGGGCCGTGATCGTTGCCAGCGGTTGCTCCGACGCGTAGGGATCGGGATAGGCATCGCCTGGCCGAAAAGCCAGGCCCGCTGGCGTGGCCTGCCATTTTCCGCTCCACGCGGGGATGCTGCCGTCCTTGTTGGCGGACCGCTCGGCACCCATTGGCGTGAGCGGACCGTCCAGGCGCCTGACTTCGTCAGGCGTCATCGCGGCAAGGGAAGGTGCGCTCAGCTGTGAGGCGGCTAGCACCGTACCGGCTAGCGTGCACAGCAGAATGGCCTTGCTTTTCATTGTCTCTCCTCCGATTTCGATGGTGTGATGGTCTTGCGCCAGCATCGGCCTGCCGACAGGCTGGCGTGAGATCGCCTGCGATCAAGCATTGGGCGGTTCGGCAATACGCAGGACCAGCTTGCCTGGCGCCTGACCCGACTGCACCAGGTCGAGCGCGCGTCCGGCCTGTTCCAGCGGCAGGCATTCAATGCGAGGGGGCCGCAGGCGCTCGCTTCCGAGCAGCGACGCGATCTCGCGCAGCCGCGCGCCGCTGGGCATCTTGCTGTACGCCACGGCGGTCCGCATACCGCGCCGTGCGGCTTCGGCCGGATCCGGGCCGTCATCGCCATTGACTAGTGTGAGGATGGCGACAAGGATGCCGCCGGGCCTGAGCAGGTCCATGCCATTCGGCAGGGTGCCGCAGCCAACGGCATCCAGAACCAGGTCGACGCCAGCCTGCGCCCATGCCTGCATGGCGGTAGCGATGTCGCCGCGGTAGTCGATCGCCAGGTCGCAGCCAAGCGCTCTCAGTTGTTCGCGGCGTGCCGCGCTGCAGGTCGCCGCGACGGCAGCTCCGGCTGCCGTTGCCAGTTGCACGGCAAACGTGCCGACCGCGCCGGCACCGCCATGCACCAGCACTGTCTGCGCTGGCTTGAGTCCGCCTTCATCGAAGAGTCCCGTCCAGGCCGCCAGCGCCGGCGTCGGGACGGCCGCAGCTTCGGCAAAACCGAGGTTGTCTGGCATCGGCACCACGCAATCCTGAGAGACCGCCACGTACTCGGCATAAGATCCCCATTTGCCGGCGCCAGCCTCCGTTTGCGCGAACACGCGCTGGCCCGGGACGAAGTCCTTGACGCCGGTCCCCACGGCTGCCACGACGCCGCTGGCATCGAAGCCGATCACGAACGGGAAGCGGTATGGCATGAAGCGGCTCAGATAGCCTTCACGGCATTTCCAATCCGCGGGATTCACCCCCGCGCAGGCTACGCGGATCAGGATTTCGCCGGCAGCGGGCTCCGGCCTCGCGACGTCCGCAAGCCTGAGTACATCGGACCCGCCGGTACGGTCCATGACGACGGCGCGCATGCTCTTCTCCATCGGTTCACCTTGCGGACAGTTCATCGTGGCTCCGATTGGCAATCAGGCTGGTTGCGAGTGGGCAGAAGGCATGCGAGATCGACTGGACGGTCCATTCGGGAAACTCCGGGTCGAACCATCGGTCGACATGGCCCCAATGGAAGGGGTGCATCAGGTATTCGCCCAGGAGGTCATCTGCGCTGGCAAACTCCTGCTGCCAGACATGGGTCCATGTGCCAGGCGACAAGACGCGGGCAAGCCGCCAGTTGAGGATGCCGGGCATGTACTCAGGCATGCGCAGCAGGTCCTGCTCAAGGCCGCGGACCCGCCAGTCGGGTGCTTCGGGCCGGACGCGAAACATCAGCGTGCGCCAGATCCCCTGGCGCAAGTGCGGGGCGCGCAGCCCATGCGCGATCGGGCTATAGACGACGCGATCCACCTCGGCCATCCCGTCCAGCGCGGCAGCCAGGCCGGCGTCGGGGCCGGCCGAGCAGGATGGCGCCGGGTCGAAGCGCAGGTCGAGCGTGTAGTCGCCAGCCTCCCAGCTTCCCGCCAGGTTCCGGCCAATCACCACATGACGCAGGCCTGGCAGCGTTTCAATGCGGGCAAGGATGGCTTGCTCCCGTGTGCTTGCCTCAGTGCCGGTGGCAGGGCGCATCCGGATCTGCGCTGTCTCAAGCCGCATCGCAATGCTCCTTGCGTTCGGACAGGCCATGTGTCGCATCGGCCATCACATGGCGACGGCGGGTATCACACAGGGTGTCGACCGTCGACCAGAAGGCGAGGGCCGGAGCCTCGATGCTGGCGCGCATGGCGTAGTAGGCTGGCGCATCCGCCACTTGCCACAGCAGCCACAACGTATTCGGTGCATCTTTCAGTGCCACCGGTGGCGAAACCCAGCGCTGCAGCAGCGCCAGGCCCCTGCCGGCGCTGCCGGGCAGGTACTGGCTTTCCAGCAGGGCCAGCACGGTGGCCAAGTGCCGCGGCGCGAGGACGATTTCATCGAGAATGTGGATCATGGCTGTGTCTCCCGCGGCGCAGGCAGCGTGCAGCAAGGCTGCGATGTCGGCGTCGGAGATTTGCGGGCGGAATGCGCGGTCATGGGTTGTCCCGTGGGTTGTTGCGTGAGTTGTTCTGTGGGTTGATCCGTGGGTTGTTCCGTATGGGCAGGGCGTTCATGGCATGGCAACCTCCATGGCCCAGGCCGTGCGTACCTGTTGCGCGGCTGGAAGTGCCGGGATGATTATGTGAGGCCTGGCCGCACGGGATCCCTACCAGGACGATCAACAACCGCTACCGAAGCAATCAGGACGAGCAACCATGAATGCCTACATACCGGGGAATCGCGTACCCGTTCCGCATGGCATGGTGCAGCGCTTGCTAGATGAACTGAAGCGGCAGGGCGTCGAGGTTCCGCCGGCCCCCGGCGCACCCGGGCATGCGCCGCCCGCGCAGTTCATCGCGCTCTATCGCGCCGCGATCGAGCAGCTGGAAGCCCTGGTCGCCAAGGGCAACGGCCATCCCCCGATGCGCAAGCAGGAAGTGGACTTGTTGTGTCGTTGCGTATTGAGTAGCCAGACGCTGGGGGAGGCGATCCGCTGCGCGGGCGACTTCTGCGCGATGCTGTACCCGCGCGCCGGCTCGCTCAGCCTCGGACAAAGCGCAGGCAAGGCGCTGTTCCGCATGGATTCACTGCGGCGCGCAAAAAGCTCTGCGGCTTGTCTGGTGGACCTCACCGGGCTCTTCTTCTACATGCTCTTGTTCGGCTGGCTGATTGGCCATCCGATACGTCCGACCCACGTCTACCTTGCGCACCCCCGACGCGAGGACGCCATGCCTTTCCTGGGCTTGTTCCATGCCGCTGTGACGTCCGGCGCGCAGACCTACGGCTTCGAGTTCGATGAGGCGTTGCTCGACCGGCCGGTCGTGCGCCAGGCAGCGGAACTCGATGCCTTCCTGGAAGACTTCCCTTACCGCCTGATCGGTGCGCCGGTTGAGGTCGTATCCCTGAGCCAGCAAGTGCGCGGCATCCTGCATGCAGCGCTGGTACATGGCGCGCGGCTGCCGACGCTCGCTGAACTGGCCGCACGTTTTGATGTGAGCGAACCGACGCTGCGCCGCCGTCTCGCTGCCGATGGCAGCAGTTACCGGATACTGCGCGAGCACAACCTGCAGGAGTACGCCGAACAATGCCTGCGTACGACCAACTGGTCGATAGGCAGGATCGCGGAGCAGCTTGGCTTTGCCAGCGAGGAAGCGTTTCGCCGGGCGTTTCAGCGCTGGACCGGGCATGCGCCGACGCGGTTCAGGCGGGACAGCAGAAGGTGAGGCGCTCGGAGCCGGTGCAAGGGCAGCCGCCAGGCATGCGAGTCTCCTTGTCACGGTCCTGTTTCGATGGTCGACTTGCGAACGGGCAGCGCGCGGCCTGGTCGGGTATGCTCGGCTTTCCGGAGCGCAGCCCTGCTCCTTTTACTGCCTGACATGAAGATCCTTGCCCCCACGCGCCTCGCGGCGATTGCCGCCGCCGGCCTCCTGTGCACGCCAGCCACGTACGCCGCCGACAAGGTCGACCAGCGCCTGCTCGAACGCGCCGTCAACGAGGCGATCGCGCCAATGATGAAGGCGCACAACGTGCCGGGCATGGCCATCGCGGTGACGGCGGACGGCAAGCAGTACTTCTTTAACTATGGCGTGACCGCGAGGCGGGGCGGCAAGCGCGTCACCGAGTCGACCCTGTTCGAGCTCGGCTCGGTCAGCAAGACCTTCACCGCGACGCTGGCGGGCTATGCGCAGGCCAGCGGCGCCATGTCGCTGTCGGATCCCGCGGCCAAGTACCTGCCGTTGCTTGCCGGCAGTGCCCTGGGCACGACCAGCCTGCTCGACCTTGGCACCTATGCGGCCGGCGGCCTGCCGCTGCAGTTTCCGGAGACGGTCAACAGTCCGCAGGCGATGGTCGATTACTTCAAGACCTGGCGACCTGCCTACGCGGCCGGTACCCACCGGCGCTATTCGAACCCCAGCATCGGCCTGTTCGGCTACCTCGCCGCGCGCAGCCTGGGCGAGCCGTTCGACGACCTGATGGAGAAGACCCTCTTTCCGTCGTTTGGCCTGAAGCGCACCTATATCCGGGTGCCGAAGCCGTTGATGGCGGACTACGCGTGGGGTTACACCCGGGACAACAAGCCGACCCGCGTGACGCCGGGGGTGCTGGATTCCGAAGCCTACGGCGTGAAGACGACGTCTGCCGACATGATCCGCTTCGTCGAGGCCAACATGTCGCCGGCGGGGCTTGACGACAAGATGCAGCGCGCCATCGCCACCACGCGTACCGGCTACTTCAAGGTCGGCGGCATGGTGCAGGGGCTGGGATGGGAAATGTATGCCTATCCGACGCCAGTCAGTGCCATGCTGGCGGGCAACTCGCAGCAGATGGTGTTCGAGGCCAACAAGGTCGACAGGCTGGAGCCGCCGCAGGCGCCGGGCGCCAATGTGCTGGTCAACAAGACCGGGTCGACCAACGGGTTTGGTGCCTACGTCGTCTTCGTCCCGGCCAGGCGCATCGGGCTGGTCATGCTCGGCAACAAGAACATGCCGGTGCCGGCGCGGGTTGAAGCGGCGCATCACATTCTGACTGTGCTGGACACCGAGCTGGCGGCAAGGCGCTAGGACCGGCCCGCCAGTCACTGGCCGAAAAAAAGCGGCCCGAAGGCCGCCCGTGTCTGCTGCGCGCTGAAGCGCCGTCAGAACTGATCGGCTGTCAGCGCATTGACCGGACCAGCACCGCCGACGATAGCATCGCGCAGCGCCGTTGCCTGCGACAGGATGTGCTGTGCGAAGAAATGCGCGGTCGCGACCTTGGCGTCGTGGAAGCCGGGATCCTCGGCGCGCCTTGCATCGGCCGCCAGCATGGCGCGGCCCAGTTGCCAGCCGGAGAACACGATCCCGCACAGCTTCAGGTACGGCACGCTGCCGGCGAACACGGCGTTCGGGTCCGACTTGGCATTGCTCACCACAAACCCGACCACTGCTTCCAGCGCCGCGCGGCCATTGGCCAGCTGCGCCTGGACCGCGGTGAAGGCAGCGCCGCCGTGCTTGCCCAGCGCGGCCTCGGTCTCGGCGATCTGCGCGCAGATCGCGCGCGCCACCGCGCCGCCATCCCGCACGGTCTTGCGGCCGACCAGGTCGTTGGCCTGGATGGCCGTGGTGCCTTCGTAGATCGGCAGGATGCGGGCGTCGCGATAGTGCTGCGCCGCGCCGGTTTCCTCGATAAAGCCCATGCCGCCATGCACCTGCACGCCGAGGCTGGTGACATCGATCGACAGTTCGGTGCTCCAGCCTTTGATCACCGGCACCAGGAACTCATAGAATGCCTGGTTCTGCTTGCGCACGGCTTCGTCCGGATGCTGGTGCGCGGTGTCGCTGGCAGCGGCCGCCACGTAGGCCACCGCGCGGGCGCCCTCGGTCAGCGCGCGCATGGTCATCAGCATGCGCTTGACGTCGGGGTGGTGGATGATGGTCACGGCTTCGCGCGCCGAGCCGTCGACCGGGCGGCTTTGCACGCGCTCGCGGGCATAGGCCACGGCCTGCTGGTAAGCGCGCTCGGACACGGCAACACCCTGCATGCCGACCGCGAAGCGGGCCGAATTCATCATGATGAACATGTACTCCAGGCCGCGGTTCTCTTCGCCCACCAGCGTGCCGATGGCGCCGCCGTGGTCGCCGAACTGCAGCACCGCAGTCGGGCTGGCCTTGATACCCAGCTTGTGCTCGATCGACACGCAATGCGCATCGTTGCGCTCGCCCAGGCTGCCGTCGGCGTTGACCAGGTACTTGGGCACGATGAACAGCGAGATGCCCTTGACGCCTTCAGGCGCATCGGGCGTGCGGGCCAGCACCAGATGGACGATGTTCTTCGCCATGTCGTGCTCGCCGTAGGTAATGAAGATCTTGGTGCCGAAGACCTTGTAGGTGCCATCGCCCTGCGGCTCGGCGCGGGTGCGCACGGCGGCCAGGTCCGAGCCCGCCTGCGGCTCGGTCAGGTTCATGGTGCCGGTCCACTCGCCGCTGATCAGCTTGGGCAGGAAGGTAGCCTTCTGCGCGTCGGAGCCGGCGGTCAGCAGGGCCTCGATGGCGCCGTCGGTGAGCAGCGGGCACAGCGCGAACGACAGGTTGGCGCTGTTCAGCATTTCAATGCAGGCGGTGGCGATCAGCTTGGGCAGGCCCTGGCCGCCGAAGTCCTGCGGATGCAGCACGCCCTGCCAGCCGCCTTCGCCAAACTGGCGGAAGGCGTCCTTGAAGCCGGGCGTCGTGCTGACCACGCCGTCCTTCCAGCTGCTCGGATCCAGGTCGCCGGTGCGGTTCAGAGGTGCCACCACCTGTTCGTTGAACTTGGCGGCTTCGTCGAGCACCGCCTCGGCCGTTTCCGGCGTGGCTTCCTCGAAGCCGGGCAGGCGGCTGACGGCGTCAAGACCTGCGAGCTCGTTCATCACGAACAACATGTCTTTGAGCGGGGCACGGTAGGTCATGGATGTCTCCTGTCTGTACGTCTGTATGCTTGTTCCTGGGTGGCGCGCAAGGCATGGCGCCTGGCCCACAGCTTGGGCCGGATACGTGATCGTAACGCGGGAAGCGCCGGTCGCGGCTATCCAAAGCTGCCCATTCATTGACGAAACCTGCCGCCATACATAAACCGGCGCGCAGCGATGCCCACAGGCTGGCGCCGGCCGGGCCGGGTGGCAGGATTTGTCAGGCGTTTGCGGGCATGGTCCGGTAGGCCTTGGGTGTGCTGCCGGTCCAGTTGCGGAAGGCGCGATGGAAGGCAGTGGGGTTGTCAAAGCCGATATCGAAGGCGATCGCCGCGATCGCGTCCGTGGTGCGCGTCAGCCGCTGGATGGCAATGTCCCGGCGCACCTCGTCCTTGATTGCCTGGAAGTTGGTGCCCTCGGCGGTGAGCCGGCGGCACAGCGTGCGCACTGAGAAGTGCAGGTCCTGCGCCACGGCTTCGATGGTCGGCGTGGCTGGCAGGCAGTCGGCCAGGTACTGGCGCACATGGTGGCACACCATCTGATCCGCGAACGAAACGAAGATCCAGTCCTCGGGCGCGCGTGCCAGGAACTTCCGCAGCTCGGCCTTGCGCCGGCGGACCGGCATGTCCAGATAGGCGTCGTCGAACCTGAGCAGCGTCTGGCGGCTGCCGAACTGCACCGGGCCGGGAAACAGGTAAAGAGAGTCGCTGGCGCGCGGCGGCCGCGGGAAATTGAATTCCACCCTGGCCAGCGGGATGCGCATGCCGATCAGCCATGAGGCGACGCCATGGACCAGCTTGAGCATCAGCTCGCTGCCCAGCGCGCTGACGCCGGGGCCGGCCGGGTCGGCGCGCAGCACGACCTCGCCGAAGCCGTCCTCGCGCCCGGATTCAAGCCGGAAGTCGTCCAGGATCAGGTGGAAGAACTGGCCAAAGCGGTGCAGCGCCACCTCCAGCCGCGGCGCATCCAGCAGGCTCAGGCACAGGAACTTGAGCGTGCCGTTGCGCAGCGGGCGGTTGAAGATGCCGGGCATCTCGTCGTCCAGTTCCATGGCGAGTTCGCGGTAGAGCGTGGAAAACTGTTCCTCGGTCACGCGCGCGGCCGGCGCCTGCAACAGGCCGCGCGGGATCCCGGCGCGCTCCGCCAGCCGTGCCGTGGCGGCCGGATCGGCACCGGACAGGAAGCCGTTGACCAGTGAAATGGGGACGGTGGCGGTGAACTGGGTCAATGTTGCGGGGCGGGTCAGGACGGTGTGGTGCGGACGCGGGGCGGGCCGGTGCGTGGCGTATTTTGTCATAGCCCGGCGGGTAGTCACCGGCGCTCCGGGGCGGCGACGACGCCCGTGTCGAGCGTCGCGGCCGCGGTCAGTCCTACGCGGACCGTGCCGGTTCCTCCGGTGCGTGCGCGCCCGGCGCCGCGTCCATGTGGACGCTGGCCAGGCCGGAATTGAGCTGGTTCAGGAAATGGACCAGTGAAACCTTGTCGTCAAAGCCGAAGCTTGCCAGTGCCTGGCGGTAAAACTCATAGATCCTGGGTTGCAGGCTGTTCCAGAACTCGCGCCCCTTTGGCGTCAGCACCACCTTCTTGGCGCGGCGGTCCACTGTGTCGGCAACACGCTGGACATGCTTGTCCCGCTCCAGCCGCTTGAGCACGCCATCAAGGCTTTGCCGGCTCACCACCAGGTATTCCGTCAGTTCCGAGAACGACATGCCTTCCAGCACCTGCGGCCGCGACAGCGCTCCCAGCACCGACCACTGCACGGTGGTGATGCCGAGCGACTTGCTCGTCTGCCGGTCCAGCGTATTGCCGGCCTGGAACAGCCGGAAGAACAGCCGGTTATGGACGGATGCGTCGGCCGGGTCGTACGTGGAATCTGGTTTGGTCATGGTGTGGGTTTGACACTGGCCGCCTTGAGCGTGCCATGGGTGTGCCTATTCTAAGGCGGCGCGGAGCACACACGTGCGCGGGGCAAAGGGTGGGGTGGGATCCTGGTTCCCTTCGGGACTCGTCTGAATGTGTGTCGGAGTCGTCTTTTGCTGCATTTGTGCAATGATCTTGATCATTATTTCTGAGTCTTCGCGCAGAGATAAAGCATCATGCGGCGCAGTAAGTAAATATAGGTAATGATATTGACGTACAGGTGTGGCGTGCCTAGTATTCTTCAGACTCTTGCCACAAAGGTTCGGCCATGACCATCACGCTCCACCATGCCGGCGATATCGCCGTCCTGACCGTCGACCGCCCGGCGGCGCACAATGCCCTGAATCACGACATGCTGCAAACGCTGTCGCAACACCTTGACGCGATTGCCGCTTCGGACGTCCGTGCCGTGCTGGTCGTGGGCGGCGGAGACCGGGCCTTCTGCGCCGGGGCCGACATCGGCGAGCTGCGCGGCCGCACCGACGACGAGCACCTCGCGGGGATAGCGCTGGGGCAGGGCACGTTCTCGCGCCTGGCCGCGCTGAAGGTGCCGACAATGGCGGTGATCCGCGGCGCCGCGCTGGGCGGCGGGCTGGAGCTGGCCATGGCCTGCAGCCACCGGGTAGCACTGCCCGGCGCCAGGCTCGGCCTGCCGGAAATCAAGCTTGGCCTGATTCCCGGCTACGGCGGGACCCAGCGCCTGCCGCGCCTGGTGGGCGCGGACAAGGCGCTCGACCTGATCCTCTCGGGGCGCCTGATTCCGGCTGAAGAGGCGTTGGCGATCGGGTTGGTCGACCATTTGGCCGGTGACGGCGACGCGGTGGACATCGGCCTGGCCCTCCTCGACTCGCTCGAGGCGCACGCATCGCTGGCTGGCCAGCTTCCCGCCGCCGCGCATTTTGTCCGTGAGGCAGTCCGGCGCGCGGCAACGCTGGGCCTCGAAGCCGGCCTGCTCGCGGAAGCGGAACTGTTCGTGCAGACAGCCCGGACCGCCGACGCCTGCGAAGGCATTGCCGCCTTCCTGGAAAAGCGCCCGGCGCGCTTCGTCGGCCGCTGAGCGGTTGGCGCCGGCTCGCTGGGACACAAAACATGGAAGTGGCACAGGCCGCGCGACCCCACCGGTCCACGGAGCCGGAAATCGGCATCGCCGACATGCTCCATCACATCCGCGCCGCGGCCCGGACCATCCAGGCCGAGGCCCGGCGCCAATGGCCCGGCGACGCCAATGCGGTGACACGCCGCCTGAGCCGCCTGCTGTCGCTGGCCATGCGCCAGCAATCCGCGCTGGACATTGCGGTGATCCTGGGCAGTGCCGCCGAGCTTCGCTATTTCCCGGACGATGCGGCGCTGGAGCGGTGTACCCGCATGGTCGAGTCCCACGGCGGCAAGGCGATGCGTGCGGTCGTCTGGGCGGTCCGGCATCGCCGCGTGCGGGCCGGCGTCACCATTACCCGGCGCTTTGTCGTCGACGCCGCCGACTGACCTCCAATGACAATGGCGGGCCCTGGCATCGTGCCGGCCCGCCATTTCCTTACCGCGGCGCGCAGTCGCGCCGCACGCCTCCAGGACGCTGTCAGCTTCGCGCTTCAGCCACGCCTTGCATCACCGACGCCGGAGCCACGCTTGCCGCTGCATCGACATGCTGCGCCGATGCCGACAGGCGATGGTTGATGCACGCCAGCGCCAGCGCACCCACAATCCCCGCCGCACCGATGACCAGGAAGTTTTGCGCCAACGGCAGCTGCAGCGAAACGATCAGCCCGATCAAGACCGGTGCCGCGATGGCACCGAGCCGTCCGATGCCAGAGGCCATGCCAACGCCGGTCGAACGGATCGACACCGGATAAAACTGGCCGCTGTATGCATACGCGACGATCTGTGCGCCGGTCGTGCAGGCGCCCACCGCGCCGATCAGCAGGTAAAGCATCTCGGTCGAGGTCTTGAACGTCATCAGGTACAGGAAGGCGCCGCCGAGCAAGTACATCACCACCAGCACCCACTTGATATGGAACCGGTCGGCCAGCCAGCCGCCGCCAATCGCACCGACCACCGCGCCCACGTTCAGCGCGATCACGAAGCTGAGCGCCGAGCCCAGGCTGTAGCCCGACATCGCCATCAGCTTGGTCAGCCAGGTGCTGAGCGCATAGACCATGAACAGGCCGGTAAAGAAGGCGATCCAGAACATGACCGTGCTGAAGCCACGCCCGTCCTGGAACAGGCGGGCCACCGGCGCGCCGCTTGCGCGGTCCTGCTGCGGTACGCGGAAGGTAGCGCCGGCATCCAGGCGCAGGTGCGGGTCGATGCGCTGGGCGAGCGTGCGCAGGTCCTTTTCGTTCTGGCGCGACACCAGGAACGACAGCGACTCCGGCATCGACTTCAGGATGAACGGGATCAGGATCACCGGCACGCCGGCCGCGAAAAACACGATCTGCCAGCCAAATCCGGCAATGAACTGCTTGCCGATCACCGCGGCCAGGATGCCGCCGATGGCGTAGCCGGAGAACATCACCGTGGTCATGAAGCTGCGGATCTTGCGCGGCGAGTATTCCGTCATCTGCGCGACGATGTTGGGCATGACGCCGCCGATGCCGAGACCGGCGATAAACCGCATCACGCTGAACGTGACCGGATCGCTGGTCAGGCCCGCGGCCGCGGTGAATACGCTGAACAGGAACACGCACAGCGAGATCGTCCAGCGCCGGCCGATCCGGTCTGACAGGGCACCCAGGAAGATGGCGCCGAACATCATGCCGAACAGCGCCGAACTCGCCATGAAGCCGGCCGTCGACGCGGTGACGCCCATCTCCTTCATGATCGAAGGCAGCGCGGCACCCGCGACGGCGATGTCATAGCCGTCGATGATGATCACCAGCAGGCACCAGGCCAGGACACGCGCATGGAATCGGTTAAAGCGGGCGCCGTCGGCCAGCTTTTGTACATCAATGTGCTGCATCGTATGTCTCCTTCACCAATCTTCTTTTGAACGCTCAACAAGCGGCAAGGCCCTCCGAACCGGCCCCTGGCCTGGGCTGGACGGACTATGGTTGATGCGTGGTTATACGTCAAGATCATTACCTATATCGTGACGAGAACCTAGGGTATTTCCTGTGAAGAAGTGCGGAATTAGCGGTTATTCAGTCAATAAGTTGATTTATCAAGGCCATATGGTGAGGCGCCATCGGGTCTGACCGCCATTGACATAGTTTGCGCAACTGCGCGGCCTGAACCTATCTCCCGTTGTGGTCCCGGACCGCAACACCACGTGCTGCGGCTGGCCCTATCGCCGCCCCCTTCTGTCACCTAGCATTCCAGCGGGGTCGTCCCATACTGTTCCCGCAAACCGAGGTGCAAGATGAAAATTGTCGTGATCGGTGGTACCGGGCTGATCGGCAGCAAGGTGGTGGCGCGGCTGGCGGCGCAAGGGCACGAGGTGATTGCCGCGGCGCCAAAGACCGGCGTGAATGCACTGACCGGCGAAGGCCTGGCCGAGGCGCTGGCCGGTGCGCAGGTGGTCGTGGATGTCGCCAACTCACCCTCGTTCGAGGACAAGGCGGTACTCGACTTTTTCCAGACATCGGGGCGCAATCTGGCCGCCGCCGAGAAGGCCGCGGGTGTCAGCCACCATGTTGCGCTGTCCGTGGTCGGCACGGACAAGCTGTCGCAGAGCGGTTACTTCCGCGCGAAGATCGCCCAGGAAGCCCTGATCCGGGACGCCGGCATTCCCTATACCATCGTCCGGTCCACCCAGTTCCTCGAGTTCCTCGGCGGGATCGCTTATTCCGGGGCGGAAGGCGATACGGTGCGGCTGTCCGCCGCGCAGATCCAGCCCATTGCGTCGGATGACGTGGCCGAGGCAGTCGCGGACCATGCGCTTGCCGCCCCGGTGAATGGCATGGTCGATATTGCCGGCCCCGAAAGATTCCGCATGGACGAACTGGTGCAGCGTTATCTCGAGGCCACTGCCGATCCGCGCAAGGTCGTGACGGATCCGGAATCCCGGTATTTCGGCGCCGAGATCAACGACGGTACGCTGGTGCCGGAGGGTGCCGCCTGGCTGGGAAAGACCACCTTCGAGGCATGGATGGCGCAAAGCCGCGGCGCACAGCGCTGAATGCAGGGATGTGCGGCTGGCCCGGAGCGCCTGGCAGCCTGCATCCCGCACCCGTCAAGGCATTCACGCCAGCGTACTGAGCCGAGCCTGCAGCCGCCCGCGCGTGATCGCGCCGATTTGCGCCAGCGCCTCATCCAGCTCGTGCTGCGTGCCGCGGTCGATACGGCGTTCCAGCGCGGCGAAGATGCCTTCGCGCGTGTAGTGCCGCACGCAGATGATGAAGGGAAAGCCGTGCCGCGCGAGGTAGGCGGCATTCATGCGGTCAAGCGTGGCTTCCTGCTGCGCTGACATCGCGTCCAGCCCCGCGCTCTTCTGCTCGGCATTGGAATCGGCTGTCATGGTGCCGGCGCGGATGTTCGCGGCCGACAGCATCGGGTGCAGGTTGAGGAAATCGCACTGGGCTTTCGCGTCCAGCTTGCGGATGACATCCATCATCGCATCGTGCAGCGCGCTGGCCGATGCAAAGGGCCGCTGCGCCCAGGCGCGCTCCGCGGCCAGCGGAAAATGTTCGAACACGCTGCCGAACGCTTGCGTGAAGCCGGACTGGTCCAGCGCATTGACCGGCGCCAGATCGAGTGACTGTGACATGGACTGCTCTCCCGTAAGGCCCGCCGCGCAGGCCAGGCATGGAAACCGAATACGGGCCGAGTATAGAAAGCAGGCATGACCGCGGCGAGGGGCGCGGCCATATAGGACGCATAACAGAATCCAATACCGCTAAGCGCGTGCGGCAGCGTCCAGGTCGCGCAAGTCACGCAGCGCCTGCGACGCCGCCGTCAGCATGCCGCGCAGCCACGCATGCGAGGCCGAGCGGTGGCGCGCGGGATGCCACAGCTGGTAGAAGCGCATGAACGGGAATTCGATCGGCGGCTTGAGCAGGGCCACCGGCACGTGCTGCGCGTGATAGTTGGCAAAGTGGCGGCCCGTGGTCAGGATCAGGTCCGTACCCGGGATCAGGCTCGGCGCGAGGTTGAAGTAGGGGCAGCTCACGCGGTTGTCGCGGTGCACGCGCATTGTGCTCAGACCCGTGTCCACCAGCCCGCGCTGGTCGCGCGAGTAGGGCGTGGGCACGATATGCGCCGCGCCCAGGTAGGCCTGGGCGGTGAATTTGCCCGGCTGGTTATGCACGCTGTCCTGCGCCACCATGCAGACCACTTCGTCTTCCAGCAATACCGACAGGTGCAGGTGCTCCGGCGGATTGGGCCAGTTGCCGATCACGATATCGATGGTGCCCTCTGACAGCGCCTGCTCATAGTCGAAGGTGGCGGTCAGCGGAATCGCCGCGAGCCGCGCGTGCGGCGCCACGCGGCGGAACTCTCGTACCACGTGGGCAAAGAAGGGCGGTGCGAGGTAGTCCGGCATGGCTACCGTAAAGCTTTGCTCGGTGGTGGCGGGGTCGAAGCGGTCGTCCGACACCAGCAGGTTGTCCAGCGCGCTTAGCGCCGCCTGCGCGTTGCGGGCGATCTGCAGGGCGCGCTCGGTCGGCACCATGACGTTCTTCTCGCGCGTGAGCAGCGGGTCGTTGAAGATCGCGCGCAGCCGCTTGAGCGCCGAGCTGATGGCCGGCTGCGACTGGTTCAGGCGGATGGCGGTGCGCGAGACGCTCTGCTCGGCAATCAGGATGCACAGCACGCGCAGCAGGTAGGTATCGAAAGGGTCGTCGGCGCGGATCATGCGGAATCTCGGGCGTTCTGGTTGGTGAGGTGGCGCGGGCAGCGGCGCAACCGGCACGCAGCGCGCACTGCCCATGCGGATTTGTAGCCTGCCGCGCACCGCAGGGCAACGCGGTCGAACCCGCACGCGGGCGCGGCGCCGCCCGAACGGTGCCCCCGTGAGGGCGACCAAGCCAGCCGCCTAGGGTAATCCATAGGTCTGCCAAGGCGCCGGTCAATCGCCCGGAAACCCGCGCCACGCAAGGCTTTCCGACCCATATCCAAGCTGATATAGGGCCTATACCAGCCCCCCCGTTCCGCATTCCGGGCCCGTTCCTATACTTGCACCCAATCCAGACGGAAGGCCGCCGCCGCATCATTCCCGCGGCAACGGCTGCACCACACAAACCGACAAGACAGGAGACTCCATGTCCATTACAAAACAAGGCGTTCCGCTGTTCGCCGGCACGGCGGACGATGCGGAAGCCAGCGTCTTTCGCAAGGTGTCGTGGCGCCTGCTGCCATTCCTTGGCGTGCTGTGGGTGCTGGCGTGGCTGGACCGCGTCAACATCGGCTTTGCCAAGCTGCAGATGCTGGATTCGCTGCGCTTCAGCGAGGCGGTGTATGGCCTGGGCGCCGGCATCTTCTTCCTCGGGTACTTCTTCTTTGAAGTGCCGTCGAACATGCTGCTGCAGAAGATCGGCGCCAAGAAGACGATCATGCGCATCACCATCTGCTGGGGCGTGATCTGCATGCTGCAAGCCTATGTCACCACGCCGACGCAGTTCTATATCCTGCGCTTCCTGCTGGGGGCGTTCGAAGCCGGCTTCTATCCGGGCGTGATCCTCTACCTCACGTACTGGTATCCGTCACAGCGGCGCGCGCGCGCGTTCGGCACCTTCATGTCGGCATCGGCCATCGCCGGGGTACTGGGCGGCCCGCTGGCGGGCTGGATCATGACCTCGATGGGCGGCGTGCACGGCATGCATGGCTGGCAGTGGCTGTTTATCCTGGAAGGCATTCCCTCGGTGCTGGCCGGCATCTTTGCCTGGTTCTACATGACCGACAAGCCGCAACAGGCCAACTGGCTGAGCGACCATGAAAAGCGCGTGGTGCTCGATGCCCTGAAGCGCGACGAGGCCGTCATGGGCGATCGCGGCCACGACTGGCGCACGCTGTTCACCAACCGCAAGGTGTGGCTGCTGATCGCCATCTACTTCTGCTTGCTGTGCGCCAACTCCACGCTGACCTTCTGGATCCCGACCATCATCAAGGACGTGGGTTTCACCACCCCCATGGCGGTGGGCTGGATCGCGGCGGTGGCCTACCTCTGCGGCGCCATCGGCATGGTCGCCAACGGCGCGCACTCTGACCGCCGCAACGAGGTGCGCTGGCACTTCAGCGCCGCCGCGCTGACCGGTGGCGCAGCAATGGCCGTGCTGGCCGTGCTGCTGGGCATGCAGGCGCTGTCGCCGGTGATTGCCATGCTTGCCATGACCGCCGCGCTGGTCGGCACCATGAGCGCTATCCCGGTGTTCTGGCAGTTGCCCAACCGCTACCTGGCAGGCAGCGCCGCGGCCGTGGGCGTGGCCCTGATCAACTCCGTCTCCAACCTGGCCGGCTTTGGCGCGCCTTACGTGATGGGCCTGATCAAGACCTCGACCGGCACGGTCAGCAGCGGCCTTTACCTGGTGGCCGCCATCGAAATCCTGGCTGCGGTGCTGGTTGTGTTCGGCATCCGCCGCCTCCATCACAAGCGCGAGGCCTGACATGCACGACGACCACGATCCCGGCTTCAACGCCGCCCGCCGCCGCTTTGGCCTGCAATCGATCACGCTGGGAGGCAGTGCGCTGCTGGCCGGCAACGCACTGGCCGCCAGCCCGGCGCCGGCCCCGGCACCCAACCAGACCGCGGGCCCGGTGCAGCAGGGCGGCCTCAGCCCCCGGCTGACCATGCACGCGCTCGACACCTGGCACGGCACGCCCGCCGCGGGCATGCGCGTGGACATGTACCGCGTTGAAAACGGACAGCCACGCCTGCTGCAGACGGTGACCCTCGCCGCCAACGGCCGCAGCGAACCACCGCTGCTGCTCGGCGATGCCTATCGCACCGGCACCTACGAACTGGTGCTGCACGTGGACGAGTACTTCGCCGTCCGCAAGGCCAGCCTGCCGCAGCCGCTGTTCCTGTCGAAGATCCCGCTGCGCCTGCGCGTGACGGACGCCAGCCAGCGCATCCACCTGCCCGTGACGTTCGGGCCGTGGAGCTACAACTACTACCGCGGCAGCTGATGCCGGCGTTGCATTGAAAGGAGACAGATCATGGCAGGCATCAGCACCCACGTCCTCGACGTATCGCTCGGCAAACCGATTGCCGGCATGCAGATCGAATTATTCGACGTCGGCACGCAGCCCCCGAAACTGATCGCAAAGGCGCGGACCAATAACGACGGCCGCACCGACTCGCCCATGCTGCCCGCCGCCCAGGCCCGCACCGGTGACTTCGAGCTGCGTTTCTGGGTGGCGGACTACTTCATGACGCCCGACACGTTCGCCGACATCGTGCCGGTGCGCTTTAGCATCGCGGACGCCGCGCAGCACTACCACGTGCCGCTGCTGTGCTCGCCGTGGAGTTTCGGCACGTACCGGGGCAGCTGAAGCGCAACCTACTGCGTGCCGGTCAGCACCGCGCGGGAGCGGGTCGGCGCAGCGTTGCCCTCGACCACCAGCAGCGTGGCGGCCGCGGGCTGCTTCCCGGACAAGGCGGGCACCACCTCGCGCAACGGCCCGATGGCCGTGCCATTGGCGGCGCCGGCAGCATTCGTTTTGAAGCTTGCAATCGGCGTCCGGTGGCCAGACAAGTAGACGTCATAGACCGTCTGCGGCTTGAGCTGGAAGAGGAACACTTCCAGCGCATCGACCAGGCCGAGGTTGCGTGCCACGACGAAGCCGCGCCCGGCGCCGCCGGTAGCCTTGAGCGGAACGTTGATGGGATCGCTGTTTGCGCGCGGCGTGAGATTTGCCTTGCCATCGCCGGCCGGCACGGCGTTAGAGACATAGACGAGGGCCTGCGGTGCCTGTCCCACCGGGGTGCGGGCGATGACGCGCTGGGTAGCGGTGTCGATCACGTCGACGCCGTCGCCGTTTTCCAGGCCCACATACATGCGGCTGCCGTCATCGGACGGCCAGATGCCATGCGGCAGCGCGCCGACGGGGATGGTCGCGAGCAGGCGGGGCTCGGCGTCGGTGGTGTAGACCTTGACCGCATTCTCGCCGCCGACCGTTACGTAGGCGAGCGTGCCGCGCGCGGTCCTGGCGAAGCCGATGTGGTTGGTGATAAAGCCGGTATCGAACACGCCCTTGACGCTGAGGCCTTGCGTGTCGATGCGGGTGACCTTGCCCACGTCCTTGTGCGTCATCCACACTTCGCTGAAGTCCGGGGTGAACTGCAGGAAGGGCGAAAACGGGCTGGCGACCGGAATGCGCTTGACGACCTGGTACGTGGCGACGTCGATCACATCGACCTCGGGCGTAAAGCTGGACACAACAAAGGCGAGCTTGCCATCGGGATGGAACAGCACCATGCCTGGGCCTGGCGCGGTGGGGATGCGGCGGATCTCCTTGTAGCTGGCCGGGTCGATCACCGAGATATAGTCCTCGCCACGCACAACTACCCACGCTTGCTTGCCATCGGCGGTAAAGAAGCCCTCGTGCGGCGAGCGGCCGATATAGGCCACGCCCTTGACCTGGTTCGTGGCGGTATCGATGAACGTAGCCGAGTTCGAGCCATTGGAGACCACAAGCAGCGTCTTGTGATCCGGCGAGAAGCCCAGGCCATGCACGTTGATCTCGCCCTTGTAGAGCGGCGAAAGGATATCGGGCCGCGCGTTGCCAAGGCGGATCTGGCCGAGCAGCGTATTGGTGGCGGGGTGGATGACCGACACGGTGTTGCTGTTCTGGTCCGCCGTGTAGACGCGGTCGCTGGCGGCCGGCGCCGCGACGGCAAGCGACGACGCTGTGCCCAGGACCAGCGCAAGCTGCAATGTCTGCTTCATGTGGGGTTCCTTTAGTGAGAATCGGCAGGTGCCGGATTGCGGCTCGGCGCGGCTTTCGGATGGCGGGCGAGCCAGGCTTGCATCAGGCGGATCTCGTTCTGCTGGTCGGTGATGATTCCCTGCGCCAGGTTGCGCAGTTCGGGATCCCTGGTGTCGAGCAGCAACGCCTTGGCCATGTCGATGGCGCCCTGGTGATGCGGGATCATCATCGCGACGAAGTCGTGGTCAGGGTCGCCGTTCATGGCGGCGGCGCGCATGCCTGCATCCATGACGGCCATGGCGTCGTCCATGCGTTGTGCGAAGGGCTTCGCGGTGCTTGCGACAAAGGGTCCGGTTTGCCGCGCCAGTGGTGGATGGCCATGATCATGCGACACCGCCGGCACGCCACCTGCCAGGCAGATCGATGCGGCCGCCGCCGCAATGGCGGCGAGCATGAAAGCGGGCAGAGGGGGCTTCATGTTGGCGTTCTCCAGGTTGTCGTTGCGCGGGCTACGTCGCAGTAAACACACCTGGAGCCGGCTTTATTCCACGCTGCCGGACTTTTTTTTCACAGTCTTCGAGACATCACCTCAGCCGGCGTCAGGCCGCCTTCGCCGTGGCCTCGAAGTAGTCGGCGAATTCGTCCCGCACCACCTCCTCGATCCGCGCAATCTCTTCATCGGACAACTCGGTGAATTTCGCGCGCTTGCGGTTTGAGAGTTCGCCGTGGTTCTGCACGACCAGGTCGATCAGGTTGGTGAGGCGCGCCTGGCGCAGGTCCAGCCATCCTTCGATCCGGGCCACGCTGGCATCGAACGCCTTCAGGTAGCGGATCTCCATTGCAAGGTCTTCCTCGACGCATTGCTGGATGCATTCGAAGACAAACTCGCAAAGCGCCGTCGCATCGAACGATGCATAGAGCCAATAGGGCTGCGGCGACTTGATGAGGATCGTATCGCTGTCCGCGTCCAGCGCATAGTTCAGCAGCCCCGTGCGGGGCGCGGAATAGTCCTTCAACAGGCCCGCGTAGACCGGCAGGTTCTTCAGCATGCTGGCCGATACCGGCAACACGACGCCCTCCGGCGTCACGCCGGCCTGGCGCAACAGATGGTGGATCAGGAAGCGGTGGAGGCGCCCGTTGCCGTCATAGAACGGGTGAATATAGACAAAGCCGAATGCAACGCATGCCGCGATGACCAAGGGGTGTGCCGCTTTCGTCTTGATCAGGCCGGCAAGCTGGGCCAGGCCTTCCATCATCGGCTCGATCTGCTGCGGGGGCGGGGGGATGTAGTCGGCAATGTTGCGCAGCCGTCCGCCGCGCGAGAGCCAGTTCTGGCGGTCGCGATAGGCGTACTCCGCCCGGATCGATGAAATGATCTCGTTTTGCCATTCGCAGAACTGCGCCTCGTCGAGCGGCACGGCGGCACCGGCAAATTCCAGCAGGCGCCTGAACCTGGCGACACGCTGGTTGTCTGGCAACTCCTTCTCGATCGAGTACGTCGAACGGGTTTCGGCGAGGTATAGATAGTCCACCGCGCGCGCCAGCACTTCCGGCTCGAGCCGGTTGATCGCGGCGGCGATCTTGCCCGGGAGGTCGGCGCCGATGAATGCCTCAAGGCGCTCAGTGCGACGCACCAATGGGCAGAATGCCGCCGGGCCGAGGTGGTTGTTCAGGATGCCGAACTGGGCGTCGAGCTGGCTTTCGCCCGTCACGTAGTCCGCTTCGTCGAGCGCCGCAACGCGGGCGGTTCCCGCAGGCAGCTTGTAGTCGAACTCCGCGCCGGCAAGCCACTTCGCATAGAAGCCGCTGAGCCGCGCATACCGCGAGCCGGGCGAAGCCGCCAGCCACTGCCGTACCTCGTCAACCGCCTCCCGATGCTCGAACAGCGCGGCCAGCACCGTCAGGTTCAGTGGTTCCTTGCGCAGCGCAAAAGTGAGGTGGTCGAGCGTCGTATCGTCGCCGCGGTAGCGATTTCTGGGATAGACAGTTTTCACGCTGCCGTCGGCGCCGGTATGCGTGCTTAGCACTCCTGTCTTGTCCGACAGTTCCGATATCGAATGCAGGGGCGGAACGCGCAGCTTGAACTTGGCAATCAGGGCGCTGTAGCCGAGTGGAGCGTAAGCCATAAACGGACTGCGGAGTGAAGTAATGGATGCATGGTGGATTACCAGAGTTTATACGTCGATTACCACTTCGTCTATGTCAGTCGTTATGAATTACCATATTGCATATTTCCGCTGCGCAGCCAAATTGCCAGATCACCTATGCGGCTTACCCAAACACCTACCCATAGTGAAGCCGATTACCAGTTCGCATGCAACGGGCAGGGCACGCATGACGTCTATTCCGCAATGATCTTGCGGTCCGCGGCGATCCGCTTCCATTGCGCGAGATCGTGCTTCATCCGCGCGCCAAACTCAGCGGAAGTGACAGCCAGCGGACGCGAGCCATCCGGTTCCAGCACCACGCGCACCTCAGGCGAGGCAGCGATCTCGGCGATTTCCCGATTCAGCCGCTGCACCAGCGCCGCCGGCGTCCCGGCCGGCGCCAGCACGCCGACCCAGATCTCGATGCCATAGCCGGGCACCGACGCCGCCAGCGTTGGCAACTCCGGGAAAGCGGGGTTCGGCGTGGCCGACGTCACGGCCAGCGGTTTGACCTTGCCGGATTTGATCTGCGTAGCAATCGAACTGTAGTTCGACATCATCACATCGATCTGCCCAGCGGCGAGGTCGATCAGCGCATTGGCCGCGCCCTTGTATGGCACGTGCATCATCTGCACCCTTGAGGCGTCGCACAGCAGCTCGGTCGCAAGCTGGCCCAGCGAGCCGACGCCCGCCGAGCCATAGGTGATGGCGCCCGGCTTCGCGCGCGCGGCAGCGATCAGTTCCGCGGCCGTGCGGATCGACTTCGACGCCGCGAGGGTGGACGACACCGCCAGCAGCAGCGGCCCGTCGGCAACCAGCGCAACCGGCGCGAACGCGGTCAGCGGATCATAGGGCGAGCGCGCCTGCGTGGCCGCCGCGGTCAGGAAGGTCGACGACGTCAGCAGCAGCACCGATCCGTCGCGTGGCGACTTGGCGACGTAATCCGCGCCCAGCACGCCGGCCACGCCGGGCCGGTTCTCGACGATCACGGTGTTCCCGAGCCGCTTGATCCGCGCCACCGGCACGCCGAACAGCGCAGCCATGCTTTCGCGGTTTAGCACCCGGGACCGTTTGACGCGCTCATACTGCGCGGCCTCGCGGAAGATGATGTCGAACGTGATCTTGTTGACCCCGGCGTTCTTGCTCCGGATGGTCTTGGCAAGTTCGTGCAGCTTCTGCGCGGGCGCATGGGAGGCGAGCGCAGGGGAGGCGGTCGGATTGGCGGTAGTCATGATGGATATCCTGGAAGTTTGGCGCGTCAGACGCCGGCCTCGACAACATGGGTGGGGAACAGCGCCAGCGGATCGTGCACCGCCATCGTGTGGTTCAGCGTCCAGCGATAGGCGGGGCTGGCGCGCAGCACCTCGTCCAGCGGGAACGACACCGAGCCTGCCGTGCCTTTGACGTCCGGCAGGCGCGCATAGAACATCTGGCGCAGGCCGATCATCGCCACTTCCTCAGCCATCTCGCGCGTGGGCGCCACGCCCTGCACCATGACGCACAACTCATGGCCAGGACGGTCGCGCAGCGGTTCCAGCTCGCCCATCACGCCGTCGCGCCCGTAGACGTTGTAGTGCAGCTCGTAGCCCATATCGCCGAAACGCGCGCGCACCTGGTCGCGGGCCCAGGCGATCACGCGGTCCACATTGGCGATCGTGTACGGGTCGCGGATACCGCAAAGCCCCACATACCGCTCGCCGACCTTGCCGGCGCCTTCGAGCTTGACGCGCACGAGCTGGTCGGGCTCGAAGCGCGAACCGGTAATGCGGGTCGTGCGCGGATCGAGCTGCTCGTAGTGGCAATGGCGCATGTCGAGCCTGCCGCCCGCAACGAATTCCTCGAAGGGGTTGGAGCGTTCATACATGGCATGGCCGGCCACCGACGCAATGGTGCAGCGCTGGTCCGGATGCATCGCGGTGACGCGGACGTCGTCGCGGGTGATCTCGCCCATCACGGTCTCCTTGCCGCCATACGGCTCTGCGCAGAAGGACGCGCATTCCAGTACCTTGCCCAGGTAGTAGGCATGGTCTGCCGCAAAGCCGTGGTGCAGTGCCGGCGCGGCGAATACGGCGGCGTCGGAACTGCGGCCACCGATGATCACGTCCGCCCCCTGGCGCAGCAGTTCGAGATAGGGATGCACGCCCGCCATGGCGACGATGCGGTCGGTGCTGTCCAGTTCGGACAGCGTCAGGTCGGCAAAGCCGTCGAGGCCGCGGATGGTCTCGTTGGCGGCGAGCTTTTCACGGACCAGCGAGGTGGGAACCTCTGAGTAGAAGTAGCCGATGCGAAAGCGCTTGAGCCCGTGCCGTTGCGCCAGCTCGCGGATGATATTGACGTAAAGGTCGACCCGGCTGTTGGTGCCTGTGTCGCCCGCCGAGCCGATGATCATCGGCACGCCCAGGCGCCGCGAGGCCAGCAGCATGTGCTCCAGGTCGTGGCGCTGCCATGCCTCGGGGCTGGTCGAGGTATCCGAGCCGAGCGGCACCGGGCCCACGTCATCGCTGCCCGAATCGGCCGCGATGTAGTCGGGCCGGGCGGCCACGCCGATCTCGAAGCTGCCGGTGCGCAGCGGTGCAAAGCCGAGATGGCCGTTGGGGCAAATGATCTTCAGCGACTGCATGCAAGGTTCTCCGGTTAGGTGTCGCTTTATCTGATTAAGCGAGTCACATAACACTTACTGAGCAGAAGCCGTGCCAGCCGAAGGTGTCAGATTTTCTTCTTTGAAATCAATGGCCTGCGAATCGAGGGGGAGGGGGGTCTGCGTGAAGGGCGCGCGCGCAGCCGCATGAGGCGCGTGCATTCCACGCGGCTGCGTGAAATGCACGCCAGATCAGTCTGCGGCCAGGCCGAGCTTGATCATCTGGTGCCGGAGGGCGTGGCGGCTCAGGCCAAGCCGGCGAGCCGCCTCGGCCAGATTGCCGTGGCATGCCGCCAGGGTCTGCCCAAGCAGCGCCATCTGGAATTGCGCCGTGGCAGCGTGGTAATCCAGGCCATCCGCCAGCGCCGCGCTTGCCGCCGGCGATGCTGCGCCGGCAACCGGCGCGGCATCGGCCAAAGGCGCGGTGGTCGTCCCAGGGGTGTCGGCCCTCCCGGTCGCGCGCAAGATTCGCGCCGGCAGATGCGCCGGCAGGACGCTATCGCCTTGCTCGAGCAGGCAGATGCGTTCCAGCAGGTTTTCCAGTTCGCGCACATTGCCCGGCCAGCGATACGCGCGGAAGATCCGCTCGACTTCCGGGTCGAGCCGCTCCATCCGGCTGCCGTACTGTCGGTTGTAGCGCTGCAGCGCGCCATGCGCGAGCAGCAGGATGTCGTCGCCGCGCTCGCGCAAGGGCGGGATATTGATGGCGATGACCTGCAGCCGGTAATACAGGTCCTCGCGGAACTTGCCGGCGTTGACCTCGCTGAGCAGGATCTTGTTGGTGGCGGCGATAAAGCGCACATCCACGCTGATCGGCTTGACCGCGCCGACCCGGCGGAAACGGCGAGTATCGAGCAGCGTCAGCAGCTTGGACTGCATGACCAGATCCAGTTCGCGTACCTCGTCCAGGAACACGGTGCCGCCATTGCCGGCCTCGATCAACCCTTCCTTCTTGCCGACCGCACCCGTAAAAGCGCCGCGTTCGTGGCCGAACAGCTCGGATTCGAGCAATTGCGCCGGGATTGCCGCGCAGTTGATGTCGATGAATTCCGCTCCGGCGCGGCTCGATTGCTGGTGCAGCATGCGAGCCACCAGGCTCTTGCCGGTGCCAGTCTCGCCGTACAGCAAGACCGTGCGGGCCTGGCTGCTGGCCACGCGGGCAATGAGGTCGCGCAAGGCGACGATCGATGGATGGTTTCCGACGAGTTGCAGTGGGGCGTTCATTGCTGGCGGAAGGCGAGGCAGGACGCGCATGGGTGGCGCGGTCTGGCCCGATCATGGGGCAGGCCTTGGGTGGGCCTTGGGTGGGCCTGGGGTGGGCCTGGTTTGGCCCGCATCATAACCCGCGTCAGAGCTGGGAGCCGATCAGTGATGCCGCCCGGTCGCGCAGCTTTTCGGTCCAGGGACGGCCGGCCCATTGCTCGTACGTCATCGGATGCGATAGTTTCAAGTCTTCCTCGAAGATCCGGGTCTGTTCCGCAGCAAATCCGGCGTCGAGGATATTCAGCGTGGCCTCGTCATTGAGACGGAATGACCGGTTGTCGAAATTGGTGGAACCGACCGACACCAGCAGGCCATCAACGATCAGCACCTTGCAGTGGTACATCGTAGGCGCGTATTCGGCGATCACGGCGCCAGCCTTCAGCAGATTGCCCCAGCGCCGGCGCGAACTCGTTGCCGATATCGCCGGACCAATAGATGTACGACTCGAAATTGATCGTTTGCTTCGCGCAGCGGATCGCGCCCAGCATCGCCGGAAAGATCTCGTCGCCATTCCTGAGCACGCGAAAGCGGTTGCCATCGACAACAGGAGGCCCGAGCAATACGCCCAGTTCGCGGACAAATTGCGGATCGGCCAGGCTGTAGAGCCGGTCGAGACGGCGCTCGATACGCTTTTCGCCGCCAATCAGGTTGTACGCAACAATGCCGCCGAGGGCGGCCACTAGAATGACGGCAAGCAATGCGAGCATTCGGCCCTTTCTACGCGCTCCTGGAAGGACGTGGCGGTAAATCACGCAAGCACCATGATGTCTGGTCCAGGAATTGCACCGTCAAGCCGGCGACTATCACAGCATAGTTCCCTGGATTGGCAGTATCAAAGCCAGGCCCGTGCGAAGCTCGCGGCATTTGATCGATCAAGACAACGGGGAAAAGATTGACATGGGCATCCACATCCGCAATGAGCAGGTCGCCGACGTCGACGCCATCGCACGGCTGACGGAAGCCGCGTTCCGCGGCGAGCCGCACTCAAGCCATACCGAGCACTTCGTTGTCAATGCACTGCGCCGCGATGGGCAACTGATTGTGTCGCTCGTGGCAGCGGACGGCGACGCGATCGTCGGCCATGTTGCCATCTCGCCGGTGACGATTTCGTCCGGAGCAACGGGATGGTATGGCCTGGGACCGATCTCCGTGTGGCCTGAACGGCAAGGGCAAGGTATTGGCACGAAACTGATGAAGGCGGCCCTGGCTGAACTGCAGCGCCTTGGCGGCGCAGGCTGCGTGGTGCTCGGCAACCCTGAGTACTACGGCCGCTTTGGATTCAGGGCGCATGCCGGCCTGGTGCTGCCTGGCGTTCCACAAGAATACTTTCAGGCCGTAGCCTTCGGCGGGGAAATGCCGGCCGGCGACGTGCGCTACCACCAGGCGTTCGAAGCCACGGAGTAACGGAGGCAAGCGGCACCCAGTGGGCGGCATGATCCGGCTGGCTCAAAGCCGTACAGGTTACCCGGACCAACTCGGACATTTGAATTTGGCTATAAACGGACATTAGAATCTGGCGCCAACACCTACTGTCCAGGCAAAGTTGAAATGTCCGGGCGCCAGCAAAGCTGAAATGTCCGTTTTTCCGGTGTCATTTCAGCTTTGTTTGTTCTGTTTTTAGGGTTCCGGTCGGGCGGTGGTGCTGGCCTGACACGATTGAGTCCAACTCAGGGTGAAGCTGTCATGCCAGCAGGGCGGAGTGAATTCTCAGGCGCAAACAGAAATCAGTTCTCGGTTCCGTTAAGCGGCCACGGTTGCCGCTGTAAGCGTTTTAGCGCTTCCAACATATCGTTCTGATCCAGCGAGCGCTGCGACTTCTTGCCTGGTGGTCGTCCACGCTTGCGAACAACGCCTTCCGTGGCAGGCAAAGAGAGCGATCGCGTGTTGTCGCGTTTCTCCTGGACATATTGCGCCATCTGCAGCACAGCTCCGAGCCGCTTGTTATCGACGATGGCGCCTTGATCGATTTCTGACAGTCGGTCATAGATGGTGTAGGGCAGGGCAGCGCCATTCGCCCTTGGCTCAATCCTACCGTCCGGATAGTGATAGACGTCGATATAGCGCCCAGCAAGCTTCCGATGCTCTGGCGTATCGGCCAGCAGGTAGAGCATCTTGTCGTACTGAATCGTCAGGCTCTTGGACACACACCGCGGCTCGCGCCAGGTAAAGACTAGGTCCAGGTTTTCATCCGATCGCAGTGGTCGATGGGCATCATGGCTGTTGCGCGGTACCTTGGCAAAGCGCGCGTTGTAATCCGCAATGAATTCCGACATGAAGGCGTTGGCGGCCTCCATGGTGCTGATGCCGCGCAGGCGCAGTTCCTTGACCAGGCGATCCTGCAACGTCAGGTGGGTCCGTTCGACGCGGCCCTTGGCTTGGCTGCTGTTGGCGCAAATGCCCTCAATGTTCAACTCGAACAAGGCCCGGGAAAACTGGGTGTGGCCGTCGCCGCTGGTTGCCCCTTGTTTGTTGGGGTCGCTTCAGAAAACGGAAAATATTGCACGCTAAGACCAAGCAGGGGCGCGGCCGCTGTAGTGCTCAGTTGGACTGGCGCGGAGGTAATCCCGACACGCGGCAGATCACAACATGGCCGTTGCCGACCCAACAGAGCCATTCGACGAAGGGCCGAGTCGTGCCGATAAGCGGCGTTCTGACGCAGAATGCGAGGACCGCTGCGGGCCCTTCATGCGCTGTTTCATGGCGTTTCAGTTCAGAGCTGCATTGCCTCGGTATGCCCACGCAGACTGGCTGATGGGCGGCAACCTCGCCGTTGCAAAAGGCCCACTACTACGAGATGGCAAGACAATCTCTGCTGGAAGGGTTGTGTCACGCTCGAAGCCGGCAGTTTGGGGGTCCGTCGAAGCCCGGCTGGCCTTCTCAAGGCCGGATCCCTTTTCATGGCTCTGGACAGGTCGGTACCAGGATCGTCAACTCGCTGGTGAGCCGGGCAGTCGCTCCCAATGATGTGCTTGCCGCTGGTCGGCACGCCGATTTCGCGCTGGCGATGTCTCAGCGCTGCATACGCATCTGGTCGTCATGGCCGCTGCCATACGACATCAGGCCTTTGCCGTCAGTCTATCCACGCCACGCCGACTTGCTTTCGATTCCATCCTTTTCTTTGCCCATCGCAATCAACCCTCTGCCACAGTCCGTCGAGCTTTGCTGGATTTCGACAATATCGCGACAACCGACTCACGGGCCTGATTGGCTACAGAATCCCCGGCGGAGGTCACCGGCGCTGGAAGCCTCGCGCTATTCGCGGGCCTACACTACACTGAAAGCCGCTATCGCGAACTGCTTCTGGCAGGACATGTAAACGCCTCGCTCAACTCGCATGTCCATGGCGATGCCGGTAAGTCCGCGCCGCGAGATAACAGGCATTTAACACGATAAAATTTGGGGATCTCCTTGTCATCCTCCAACAAGCTAACGACCTGGACAATTTTGGCTCCGCTGGCCGGTTGGATTATCCTGATCGCGGGAATGCTCTCTGCTCAGGAATGGCTGCAGTGGTTGGCCGCGCTTGCCCTGGCCGGCTCCGTATTCGCGGCAGTTCACCACGCAGAGATGGTTGCCCACAAGGTGGGCGAGCCGTTCGGCACGCTGGTGCTTGCCGTATCGATTACCGTCATCGAGGTAGCGTTGATCGTTTCAATGATGGTGTCGGCCGGACCTGAGAAGGCCGCACTGGCACGCGACACGGTATTCGCCGCGGTCATGCTGGTGTGCAATGGCATTGTGGGCCTGTGCCTGTTCATGGGCGCGCTGCGACATCGCGAGCAGGTCTTCCAGGCACCGGGCGCAAACGTTGCCCTGGCGGTGCTGACAGCACTTGCCGTGCTGACCATGGTGCTTCCGAATTACACCACCGCCACTCCGGGACCCGAGTTTTCCCGCTCGCAACTGGCATTCGCCGGCGTGAGCTCACTGGTCTTGTACTGCAGCTTCATTTTCGTGCAGACAATACGTCACAGGGATTACTTCCTGATCGAGGGCAGTTCGGATGAAAGCGAGCACGCGCCGCCGCCGACTTCGGCTGTTGCACTGATCAGTGCCCTGATGCTGGTTGTTTGCCTCGTGGCAGTGGTGGGACTGGCCAAGCAGTTGTCGCCAGCCGTGGAGGCTGGGGTGGAACTGATGGGTGCGCCGGAGGCTACGGTCGGCATCGTGATCGCTGCGCTGGTGCTCTTGCCGGAAGGGTTGGCTGCCTTGCGCTCGGCCATGGCCAATCGTCTGCAGACCAGCCTGAATCTGGCGCTGGGCTCGGTTCTGGCCTGCATTGGTCTCACCATACCCAGTGTCGCGGCAGTATCGGCTGCAATCGATCGCCCGCTGGCACTCGGGCTTGAGCCGAAGGAAACCGTGCTGCTGGCACTGACGATAGTGGTCAGCACGCTCACTCTGGGCATGGGTCGGACCAATATCCTTCAAGGTATTGTGCACATGATCGTGCTGGCAGCTTATCTTTTTCTGGCCTTCGCACCCTAAGGCATGTCCGTGGCCTGGCAAAACGCGTGATTGGACGATTCAGGAAGACGCGCGGGCTACGCCTTTGGCGGCGGCGGGAATGCCCATATCCAATATCCTCCCGCGCGAATGCGGCATGGTACTTAGTTGCCCGGTACTTTGCGTGAGAGCCAACGACCGTCGCTTTGCTTGCAGAACCAGCCGGTCCAGTTCCCGCTCTTTTGGGCGCGCTGCAACCGGACGTTCAGTTGGCGGCAGGACTGTCCCTGATCGGTCGTTGATTTAAGGGGCGTAAGTTTCCCCTTGATCTCCTTGCGCGAGCCGGTTGCAGGGTAGTTCCATGGGACGGCCGTGCGGTCTGCCCCGTCATCCAGTACCTTGTTGACGGCCTGCAGGAGTTCGTCCTTCTCGGTCTTGTTCATGCTTCCGATCACGGTTCCACTCAGGGGATGGTCAAAGTAGGCATCCACGGATGTGGCCATACCGCCCAGGGTTGCGCACAGAGCAAGCGCTGCCAGCAAATTTCTCGTGGCCATATCTAAATCCTTTGCCAACAGTCCTGTGAACGCATAGGGAGTTGCCCAACGGGGAACACGACTCGGTCGAAATTTTTCGCGCCGATTCGGAGTGCCCCTGCCGCCGTGGATTTGACGAGTCACTGCATCCTTATGTGAGTTCCCATCAGCGATCCGAAAACGTTTGGGTAGGGCTTTGCCAATGTCAGCATAGGCCATGTAATCCCGAAAGTACTGCGCTCTGCGCTTGTCAACCAAATGGAACACACTCGAATGTGTGGAATGGATCGGTGTGCGGTGTGGGATCCACCGCAAAGTGCCTCGTTGCGTACAACGCTCGCGGAACGCCTCACGATGTGGCTTAGGGTCTCGACCTGTTGAGATCGGAGTTGAGGATAGGAGCGCGTGCGGATCAAGGCGCTGGGCCGGGAAGTCCGGGGGCCTGTGCGACCCGTCGCCTTAAACTCTCCAGTTCCTCCCACAAGGCACATGCCAGCCGGTTTTGTTCAAGTGCAATGGCGCCCAATACGTCGGGATCGGCAGGAAGATCCGAGGCGGACAAGGCGACAGGCATGCCGACAGAGTGTTCGCCTGTCGCAGTGCCCTGCACCGCGGATGACGGCTCGGTGCCCGTATTACCGGAAACCATCAAGTGGCGGCTTTTGCTGCGCCACCGGGACACACTGCATCCGAACCGGCGCCCGAACCAGCGTGAGAAAGCGCTCAAGGATGAGAACCCCGCCAACGTCGCGACTTCCGACACGGGCCGATTGGTACTGGACAGGTATCCCTTGATCATTTCCTCCCGAACGTCGTCGACTATCGACAGATAGCTTTCGCCGTGTTGCGCGAGGCGGCTGGATACGGTCCTGCGAGAGACGCCCAGATGCTGCGCTACGCGATCCAGGGAGCAGGTGCCGGAAGGAAGCAGCGTGATGACGAGCTTTCGTACCTGCTCGGACATGGACGCATTGGACTGCGCCAGCAGCGTATCGAGGTGCCGGCGTACCTGCTGTGCCATTACCGGGTCGTAAGCCGGGATCGCGACCTCCAGATCGGACGCCCGGCAAACCAGGCCATCGAAATCCTGCTTGAACAGAACCGAGGCGCCGAACACCCTCTCGTACATGGCAACGCTTGAGGGAGCCGCATGCGTAAAGCAGATGGCTCTTGGCCGCCAGGTGGCACCAAGAATGGTTGTCAGCGTCCGATGCAGCACCCCCAGCACCAACTGCATCGCCTGTCGCACGGTGCCGGCAAAGCCATCCAGTACATCCTCCCGGATGAGAACGATGCCCTCGCTCTCCTCGATCCGCATGTGAAGCGCTTCGTTCTGCAACCGGAGATAACGGGCGACGGAGTCGAGTGCCTTGCGCAGCGTGGGCTGCTCCTGCATCACAAAGGCGAGGGGCCCAAGGTTGGACAGCTCGCGGCTCTGCGCCATGCGCAGGCCGAAGTCCGCGATTCCCGCAGCCTCGGCCGATTCCTCCAGCAGGCGCGCCACCGCCTCGGCCGGAATCATGACATCCGAGGCCAGTGCGGACGGATCGATCCTGTTGTCCCTGAGGAAGCGGTACGGATCAATACCGACGGACCTCGCCACCTTCAGGTAGTCGGTCAGGGCAGTGCTGCGAACGAGGTAAGCCATTTTTGCGTTTCTCCCACGTTGCCCGATATGTAAATAAAAACGCCCGGTATGTCAAATCAACCCATCGGCGGTCTCCGATACTTGGACCCAAGGCGCCATGACGCGGCGCCAGTTCAAAACTGTCAGGAGGCAAACGATGAGCGACAAGGCCGTGGCTACCCCCATTTGCGACCAATTGCGCAAGACGGGCAACTGGAACGCGGCATGGGATCCGATCGCGGAAGTGGATCCCGTCTGGACCGAAAAATTCATGGCCATGGGCGCACACACGATGACGTCGGGCGTACTGGAGCCAAAGGTGCTCGAGTTCCTCGCTATCGCGGTGGACGCGTCATGCACCCACATGTACGCGCCGGGCACGCGCCGCCACATCCGCAAGGCGCTTGAGCTCGGGGCCACGCGGGAAGAGATCGCCGCCGTTCTGCAGGCCGTCAGTGTGCTGGGCATTCACTCCAGCAGCCTGGGCGCGCCGATTCTCCTGGAAGAGCTGGCCGCCATGGCGCAACAAAAGCCCGAAGCCGAGCGCGCCGCTGCCTGATCAACCTTTCTCCCAATCACTCATTCAAGGTACTTGACCATGCAATTCCTAGACGACTCCCTGTTGCCCGAGAACCAGGAAAAACTCGTAATCCAGGTGGCGCCGTACGGTCCGCAATGGATCCCCGGCGACTCGGACGATATCCCGGTCACGATGGACGAGCAGGTCCAGAAGGCTGTGGACTGCTACAACGCCGGCGCCACCGTGCTGCACGTCCATGTGCGCGAGGTGGACGGCAAGGGCAGCAAGCGGCTGTCGAAATTCAATGAATTGCTCGCTCTCCTGCGCGAGGCCGTTCCCAAGATGGTATTGCAGGTCGGTGGTTCGATTTCATTCGCACCCGAAGATGAGGGCCAAGCCGCCAAGTGGCTGAATGACGACACGCGTCATATGTTGGCTGAACTGGACCCCCGTCCAGACCAGGTGACGGTGGCAATCAATACCAGCCAGATGAATGTGATGGAGTTGATGACCGAAGCGGACATCGCCGGCACCTCGCTCCTGAATCCCGCGCTGCAGGCGGCCTATCGCGACATGATCTCGCCGTCCAACCCCTCATGGCATGTCGAGCACCTCAAGCGGCTGGTCGAAAACGGCATTCAACCGCAGTTCATGCTAGGCAACGTGACGCAACTGGAAACACTCGAGCGCCTGATCCGCAAGGGCCTCTACACCGGACCACTGAATCTGAACTACGTGGCGATCGGTGGCGGTGCGGCCGGGTTGCATCCGGCCGACATGCTCGAGTTCGCGCGTCGTACCCCGGATAGCGCTGTCCTCACCATCGAAACCCTGAACCGCAATGTGGTGCCGATGAACACGATGGCAATCGCGCTTGGCCTGCATGTGCGTGTCGGCATCGAAGACACGCTGTTCGGCCCTGACGGCAAGCGCGCGACCTCGGTCCAGCAGATCGAGCAAATGGTACGCATTGCCCGCGAACTGAACCGCGACATTGCTACCGGAGAGGATGCGCGCCGCATCTACCAAATCGGTACCCAGTGGAAATCCGCGGAAGAGACGCTGAACGCCTTGGGCATGGTCCCCAACCGTGCGCCGGCGCAGCGCGGTGTGCCCTTGCGCAAGGCGGCCTGACACGTGTGTCCCCGGACGGCGCGCGGCAGCGTCCCGCATGCCGTCCGCCTGTGACGACAGTTCCTAGAAGTGGAGACATCCAATGCTGTGGAAGAAAAGCCCTTCAGCCGTTCTGGCGACCCTGTTGACCATCCACCTGCTTGCGCACATCGATCGCAACATGTTGCTGGGATTCTCGCCCCAGATCATCAAGGACCTGGCGATCAACAACGCGCAATATGGCTTCCTGGTCGGCGCGGTGTGGGTGCTGAGCTTCGGTGGCATGGCGATGATCATGGGAACGCTTGCGGATCGCTTCAGCCGTACGCGGATCATCGCGGCCGGCGTGCTGATCTGGAGCGGCTGCACCTGGGCTTCCGGGCATGCACAGAGCTTCGAGCAAATGGCCATTGCACGCTTCTTCGTTGCTAGCGGCGAAGCGGCGCTCGTGCCAGCCGCGGTGAGCCTGCTTGCCGAGCTTTTCCCGGAGAAGCGGCGTGGCACGGCGATGGGCCTGTTCTTCATGGGCATTCCTCTCGGTATCGGTTGCAGCTTCCTGCTGGCCGGCACGCTTGGTGCCACCCACGGCTGGCGCGACACCTTTTACATTCTGGGCATGATTGGCGTCGCCATCGCCGTACCGCTGGCATGGCTCAAGGAAGATCGCGGCCAGGTCGCGCCTCAGGAACGTGGGGCCCCCGCCATGCAACAGGTCCGGGCCGTCCTCCAGCTGATCTGGGAGCACCGTGCACTTCGCTTCACCATCGTTGGCTTCGTGCTGACTCACGTCGCGTTCGCCAGCCTCTCCTTCATGCAACTGTGGTTGGTGAATGAGCGCGGCATGGACGCCAACGGCATCGCCACCCGCATCGGTGCGCTGCAACTGGTATTCGGCACACTCGGCGCGGTGGCGGGTGGCGTGCTCAGTGACCGCGTGGCGCACAGGTTCCGTGGCGGACACGCAAGCTTTATCGCGCTGCTAGTCGTCGTCAGCGCGCCGTTCGTTATCGCCTGTCGTCTCGCCCCAGCAGGCTCCGCCCTGTTCTATATCGGCATGTGCGTTGCGTTCTTCCTGCCGCTGGCAATTTATGGGCCGGCCAATGCGGCCATCGCAAGCATGACTCCGCAGAATATGCGTTCGACGATCTCCGGCTTCACGATGCTGTGCATCAATGTCTTCGCGCTTGCGACTGGCACCGTGGTCGTTGGTGCTGCAACAGACTACCTCATCGCCAACGGCGTGACGGTGCCGCTGACACGGGTGCTGCTGACCACTGACGCGCTGGCCATCTCTTCGGCACTGTTCTTCGCACTGGCTGCGCGCGTGTCGTGCAAGCAGCCGGCTGTCAACTTGCCATTCCTGCAAACGACGAAGTAAGGAATCATGATGCAACACCAAAGACAACCTCTTGCAGGCCGTGTGGCCCTGGTTACCGGCGCCGGTCGGGGGATGGGCGGCGCTATCGCGCTTGACCTCGCCACGGCAGGCGCCCACCTCGTGATCTGTGATATCGACTTGCCTGCACTCGAGCAGACGCACGCGGCAGTGGAAGCTGCCGGTGCGCAATGTCTGTCGCTGCGCTGCGACGTGTCATCGCCTGTGGAGGTCGACAGCATGTTCGGCGCCATCGTCGAGCGATTCGGCACATTGCACATCCTGGTGAATAACGCTGCGCTGGTGCCCAACCGGCCGGTTGACACCGAGCGTCGCAACAAGCACTACGCCTATATCACTTCGCCGGTGCCGCGCCAGTCGCTGGGATTCACAAGCACCATGAGCGACGAGGAATGGCATCGCTACTGGGATGTCAATGTGCACGGCCTGTTCTATTGCACTCGCGCAGCGCTCAGACTGATGGAGGCGCAGCGTGACGGCAAGATCATCAACATTGCTTCGATCGCCGGCCTCTCGGCGATGAGCGCGCATAGCCCGCATTACGGTGCCACCAAAGGCGCTGTCATCGCCTTCACCAAGTCGGTCGCCGCCGAAGTGGCCGGCGCCAATATATTTGTCAATGCCATGGCGCCAGGTGGTGTGGCAACTCCGGACTTCACGGAGTATTTCGAACGAGCTGGTGAGGAGAAGCGCAACCAGTTCTGGCAGATGGTCCCCGCCGGACGCCTTGGCACGATGCAGGAATACGCATCGACGGTGACCTATCTGGCCGGCGACCATTACCTGGTAGGCCAGGTGGTCAGCCCTAATGGTGGCGTCGTGATCTGACGAAGCGCACCAGATGCCGGAGCCGGTGGCAAGAGAATGCCACCGGCGTGCCTCCAATATCCACGCATACAGGTTTGTTGAGCTATGAACGGTTTGATGATGCACAAGCAGATGTTGATTTCCTCACTGATCGTCCACGCCGATCGTCACCACGGCGATACGGAGATCGTGTCGCGGCGGGTGGAGGGCGATCTGCACCGCTATACCTTCCGCGACTGTCACCGTCGTGCGCGCCAGTTGGCCAATGCTCTCGCCAACCTCGACGTCAAGCCTTCCGACCGAGTGGGCACGCTGGCATGGAACGGCTATCGACATATGGAGTTGTACTACGGTGTTTCTGGCATGGGCGCGGTGATGCACACCATCAACCCTCGCTTGCACGAGGACCAGGTCGTATACATTGCCGATCACGCCGAAGACAAATACATCTTCTTCGATCTGACCTTCCTGCCGCTGGTCCAGGCAATCGCCGCGCGCTGCACGACGGTCAAGGCCTTTGTGGCCATGACGGACCGGGCGCACATGCCGGAGGATTGCGGCATTGCGAACCTGCTGTGCTATGAGGATCTGCTCGAGGATAGCTCGCCGGACTACGAATGGCCGAACCTGGACGAGGATAGTGCCAGCACCCTTTGCTACACGTCGGGAACAACCGGCAACCCGAAAGGCGTTCTGTACAGTCATCGCTCGACACTTCTGCATACTTTTGCAGCGGCGCTTCCCGATGCGCTGAATTGCTCGTCGCGCGACACGATTCTGCCCGTGGTGCCGATGTTCCATGTGAATGCCTGGGGCATACCGTATATCGCTTGCATGGTGGGCGCCAAATTGGTGTTTCCTGGTCCTGCTCTGGACGGTAAATCCCTTTACGAATTGTTTGAGGCTGAACAAGTCACCCTCTCCGCCGGAGTTCCGACGGTCTGGCAAGGCCTGCTAGGCTACGTCGAGCAGAATGGACTTGCGTTCTCGAACATGAAGCGCACCGTGATTGGAGGTGCGGCTTGCTCGCCAAGCATGCTGCGCACGTTCCAGGAGGACCACGGCGTTCAAGTGCTGCATGCATGGGGGATGACGGAGCTGAGCCCGCTTGGTACGGTTGGCACGTTGAAGTCCAGGCACTCGACAATGTCCGCCATCGACCGCCATGCAGTGCAATGCAAGCAGGGGCGTGCCGTGTTTGGTGTAGACATGAAGATCGTTGACCAGGACGGGGCGGAACTGCCATGGAACGGCCAGACCTCAGGCGAGCTGCTGGTGCGCGGCCCGTGGGTGGTACGAAACTACTTTAGAAGTGAAGACGGGAACCCGCTGAGGATCGACGGCGGAGCGCATGGCTGGTTCCCGACGGGAGATGTCGCCACCATCGATGCAGATGGATTCATGCAGATCACCGACAGAAGCAAGGACGTAATCAAGTCGGGAGGTGAATGGATCGGTTCCATTGAACTCGAAAACATCGCAATGGCGCATCCAGCGGTGTCGCAAGCGGCGTGCATTGGCGCGAAGCATGCCAAGTGGGATGAGCGTCCCTTGCTCATCGTTGTTCGAAAGCCGGAGGCGGATTTGACGGGTGAGCAGATGCGTATGTTCTACGAGGGCAAGGTTGCAAAGTGGTGGATCCCGGACGACGTGGTCTTCGTCGATGCCGTCCCTTTGGGCGCGACTGGAAAGATCCTGAAAAACCGCCTGCGAGAGCAGTTCGGTGATCACTTGTTAGGCGGCGCTCATTGATCCAGCGATACAACTCCATGCTGATTTCCGAGTCGGGCTGCCACCTCGATGACCGGGTGCCCGCGCTCAATCACCCGACGCGCTGCTCGAAGTTTGCTATCAATCGCAAGATTGAACAGAGCCAAATCGCGGATGCTTGCTGCCACCTGCAGCCTCGTTCGAATAGCCCAGATTTCAGCAAGCCTTCAATGGTGGTTTTTGTCCGGTCAGCTTGCCTTTGTTCCAATGCACGCGGGAGGACAGGGAGCTCATTACGGGTTTCCATGACGATCTCCGTCCGGTTGGAGGAAGATCCAGCGTGCGCCTTTGCCAGCGGGCGGTGACCGACCCACATGCGACAGTCGTCCTTCCGCAAAGCGGTCATTCATTCGACGCTGGGTCCCCTACGAACAAACAGGCGTGTGCTTAGCTACGCCGGTTCGCCGAAGCGCAGGAGATTGCCATCCAGATCGCGGATCGTGAACTCGCGCCGCCCCCAGGGCTGCACGGCAAGCGCCTCGGTGATCGGTACGTTCTTGCGCTGGTACTCGTCATAAAGTACGTCCAATCGCGGCGCGACGGTGATGTATAGCGCGCCGGAAGGCGCAGCCGACGCCAGGACTCGCTGCGTCAGTTGCAGCCTCAGCCCTTGAGTGGACCACTCGCCCCGGAACAATCCAGCATGCGAAACTGGGTCGCCAAACACGTAGTCCACCGTAAAGCCTAATTGCTCGCGGTAGAACTGCACGGCGGTGCCGACATCAGCCACGCCCAGTATCGGCTCAACCCCATAAAACACCGGCCAGCTGTCCATGGGCAAAGTCGCTCGATCGTCCGACTGCGTATCGCTTCTTGACCACTGCACACGCGTGACGCCATACACCGCCGTTTCTCGCGATTGTCCCTCTCGCGGGTAGATCTGGCGAAAGGCGCCGCGTCGAGCGAACCCAAGCGATTCCGCCATCCTCTGGGACGCCGTGTTCGCCTCATGAATCCAAAGCTCGACACGGTCGAGATTCAATTGCTGAAAGCCGAAGTCCAATGCCACCCGAGCGGCCTCTGCCGCGTATCCCTGCGACCGATGGCGGGAATGGATCGCATAACCGAAACCCGGGATTGTGCCAAAGCCGAGAAAACCCAAGAACCCTATCGTCTCCTGCTTCGCGGCGGTGCGCACGGACCACCAACGGGCGCGAGGCGGACGCAACATGGCCTCAATGGCCGACCTGGTATCTTCCAGCGTCTGGTGCCGGCACGTGTGCCAATACGGCATCGCGTCGGGATCATGGAACAGGTCGAACAATGCCGGCGCATCGTCCGGACACAACGCATGCAACTGCAGTCTTTCGGTTCGCAGGAACTCCGGCAGCGTCGTCATTCAGCGACATCCCGTAATCGTCCAGACAATCGGCTCGGACGCATGCGGTCGGCGATCGGTAATGTCCGCGCGGATCGCCGTGGCAGCCCCGAGATCGGCGGCCGTGAATACAAGTGGTATCTTCACCCGCTGTACCCAGGGCGCTGCGGCGGAGGCAGTACGCTTCCAGCTCAGATACACAAAACGCGACGCGGGCTTGCCGTGTACGAAGGGTCCGGCGAAATCGATGCTACCGACCCCCTTGTCGCGCACCTGAATCACACACTCGAATTCGAAGGAGCCGTCGCGCTTGCGTGTGCCGGCATGCACATTCTGGTCTTTGTCCTGAATACCGACGTTTGCCGGCTCCTCGATCGGCGGTAGAGTCTTGCATGTCAGGGTTACCAGGATGTCGCGGGGAAATTCGCTCATTCTTATCCTTGTGTCGAAGGAATGCAGGTCGAATTATTGACGATTTGAAGGGCCCCGTGGACCGACCGGTAGTGCCAGAACCGGCCGGAACGGACTCTGGCTTATTAGGACCCCCGATCTGGCGAATCTAACATCCGATTTCTACGCAAACCGTACCGGAAGTTCCTTCGGCTAGCTGTGCTCCGGGAGTGGGCGCAGCGGCCGGAAGCTCCCTTCCTGTAGTTTGTTGCTCTGGCGCCACACATAGTCGCCGGTCAGGTTGATGTGTTCCCATCCGAGCGGCAACAGATAAGAAAACATGGCCGGATCGATTGACATGCCGCGGCCCATCAATGCCTGCACAGCGCGTTCGAGATAGACGGTGTTCCACAGCACAATTGCCGCCGTGACCAGGTTCAACCCGCTGGCGCGATAGCGTTGCTGCTCGAAGCTGCGGTCGCGAATTTCGCCGAGACGGTAGAAGAAGACGGATCGCGCAAGAGCGTTGCGGGCCTCGCCCTTGTTGAGGCCCGCATGGGTGCGACGGCGCAATTGCAGATCTTGCAACCAGTCTAGAGTGAACAATGTCCGTTCGATGCGGCCGACCTCGCGAAGCGCGACCGCCAGGCCATTCTGTCGCGGGTAGCTGCCGAGCTTTCGTAGCATCAATGAGGCGGTAACGGTGCCCTGCCGGATCGACGTGGCCAGGCGCAGGATTTCATCCCAGTGTGACCGGATCAGTCTTTCCTTGTACGCGCTGCCGATCATCGGTGCCAAGGTTGGATAGTCGTCCGGGGTGCCAGGGATGTACAGTTTCGTGTCCGCGAGATCGCGAATCCGAGGCGCAAACCGGAACCCGAGTAGATTCATCAGGGCGAAGACATGGTCCGTAAAGCCATTTGTATCCGTGTAGTGCTCCTGGATTCGCAGATCCGACTCATGGTACAGCAGGCCATCGAGCACGTAGGTCGAGTCACGGATGCCGACGTTGACCAGCTTCGAGTGATATGGCGCGTACTGATCCGAGATGTGCGTGTAGATCATCCGGCCGGGATCAGAGCCGTACTTTGGATTGACGTGGCCAGTGCTTTCGGCTCGGCCGCCGGCCTTGAAGCGCTGGCCGTCCGATGACGACGTGGTGCCGTCGCCCCAATGGGCGGCGAACCCATGGGCGGACTGCGCATTGACCAGATCGGCAAGGCCTTGAGAGTAGGTTTCGTCCCGAATATGCCATGCCTGCAGCCACGACAGCTTGGCGTAGGTTGTGCCCGGGCAGGATTCCGCCATCTTGGTCAACCCGAGATTGATGGCATCGGCAAGAACTGTCGTGAGCAACAGCGTCTTGTCGGCGGCCGGCTCGCCCGTCTTCAGGTGCGTGAAATGGCGGGTGAATCCGGTCCATGCATCGACTTCCATCAGCAGTTCCGTGATCTTGACGCGGGGCAGCATGAGCGCGGTCTGGTCGATCAATGTCTGCGCCTCCATTGGAACGGCGGCGTCGAGCGGCGAGATCTTCAGGCCGGACTGGGTAATGATCGCGTCCGGCAGCTTGTTCGCGGTCGCTAGCCGGTTAACGGTGGCCAGTTTCAGTTCCAGCAATCGACGTCGCTCACTCAAGTAGCGGTCGCAATCGGTGGCGACCGGCAGCGGCAGCAGGCGGCTCTGTTGGAGCGCGAGGAATTTTTCGGCGGGCAGCAGGTACTCGTCGAAATCCTTGAATTGCCGCGAGCCCTGGACCCAGATGTCGCCGGAACGCAGGCGATTCCTGAGCTCCGACAGCGCGCACAGCTCGTAGTACCGACGGTCGATGCCGTTCTTGGCTCGCACCAGCGGCTCCCAGCGCTTCTTGATAAAGGAGGTGGGCGCATCGGCCGGGACTTTGCGTGCATCGTTGACATTCATCTGTCGGATGGTGTCGATGGCGGCCAGCACGTCCTTGGCCGCCGGCGCGGCGCGCAGCTTCAGGACCTCGAGAAATTCGGGCACATAGCGCCGTAGCGTCGAAAAATGGTCGCCGATCAGATGGAGGAAGTCGAACGCCTCCGGCTGGGCGAGCTGTTCGGCCTCGGTAACACTCTTGGTGAAAACATGCCAGGACATCACCGTTTCGATCGCCTCGAATGGGTCGCCGCCGCGCTCCTTCGCCTCCAGCAGGGCCCGCCCGATTTTCGAGTACTGCCGGATCTTGTCATTGATCGACTTGCCGGACAGATGAAACTCCTCCCGGTGCTTTTTCTTCGCCAGGTTGAACAGACGCCCCAAGATGCGGTCGTGCAGATCGACGATTTCGTCGGTGACGGTTGCGCAGGCCTCGACCACGATTGCGGTCAGCGTCGCGTGCCGGCGCTGCGCTTCGAACTTGGCGAGATCATGGGGCGTCATCTGACCGCCCTCGCGGGCGAGCTTGAGCAGCCGGTTTTGATGAACCAGCCGTTCGATGCCATCTGGCAAGCCGACAGCCCGCAACATCTTCAGGCGATTGATGTGCTGCAACATCTGGCGGGAGCTGGCCTTGCCCGGTGGCAGCCGCAGCCAGGCCAGCCAGGTCAGGCGCCCGTCCGGCCGGCGCTGCAGAAGATGATCCAGCTGGCGCCGCTGGTATTCCGTCAGCGGCTCGGTCAGTATCTGGTAGATGCGGCGGGTGGCGCGCGTGATGGCCTCCGCGCAAATGCGTTCGAGCACGTTCATGCCCGGCAGAAGCAGGGACTGCTGCCGCAGGTAATCGATCAATGCCGTGGCCAGGATGATGCCCTTGTCGGTTTGCTGCGCCAGCTCCGACAGCGATTGGACTGCGGCGCGATAGTCTGTCATCGTGAACGGGCGCATCCGGAGCACCGCCTGCAGCTCCGCCTGGTGTTCCCTCCGGGTCTGATCACGCCGCCCGTAGTCCGCCCAATGCGTCGGCGCAATGCGCAGTTGCTGCGCGACCATCGCCAGCAATGGCGGAGGAGGCTCCTCGCCAGCGGCCAACATGATGCCGGGATAGCGCATGTAGCAAAGCTGGACGGCGAACCCCAGTCGGTTGGCGGCACCACGACGCTGACGGACCAGCGCGAGATCCGACTCGTTGAACGTGTAATGACGGATCAGTTCGTCCTGGCTGTCGGGGAAAGCGAGCAGGCTTTCCCGCTCGGTGGTGGAAAGTACGGTACGGCGTGGCATGCCAAGGCTTTCGATCCACCCGAATCAGCGCTCTTGGTCGGTGCTGCGCCGGCTTCCGGGGGCTAGGTTTCGGGAAAAAATGCGCAGTTTAAAGCGTTCTATTCAGATAATCCTTCTTATCACAACAACTCTGTTTCTGTCGTAAACTGGCAACCATGAAATCACGCCAGACACCGCCCCCCGCACTCGGCATCCCGGAGTCCCACGACTTCCCCGATGAGGCTTCGCTCGCCGCACTGCGCGGCTGGTATGCGGGCCTGTCTTCCCGCGCGGCGGTGGAGCGCTATCTGCCCCACGCGAAGGCCCCCGGCCAGTCGGCGCGCGGCATCCTCGGCCGAATCCGCCGGCAACTGATCGCCTTCGCCCAGCACCGCCAGCGCGCCGACCTGGCCGAGTTGCTGCGGCATCCGGTCAACGAACGGCTGCCGCACGCGAGTGCTGTTGGCCACGCCATCAATGTTCTGCGCGCCCTCCCAGCGCCGCAGCCACAGGTTACTGACGACATCGAACTTTGGCTGGCGCCGCGGGCCGTGCGCACGCTGCGGGCTCATGGCATCCGGACGCTGGCGGACCTGACCGTGCGCGTGCCGCGCCGGCGCCGCTGGTGGAGTGCGATCCCGGGACTTGGGCAAGCGAGCGCGCGGCACATCGAGGCGTTCTTCCACACCCATCCGCAGTTGACGGAACGGGCGCGCGCCCTGATTGCCGCCACGCCGCCGGGCGCCGTGGTGCCGTGGGAGCGACTGCGCCTGCCGCACGAGGTGGACGGCTCGCGGGGGAGTTTCCGGGCACCGCAGCAGGCCTGCACGCTCGACGCCGCCAATGACTACGAAGCGGTGCGGGCCTGGCTCTCACTGCACGAAGCGCCAACCACGCAGCGCGCCTACCGGAAGGAAGCGGAGCGCCTGATGCTGTGGGCAATTGTCGAGCGCAGTCGGGCGCTGTCATCGCTCACGACTGAGGACGCCATCGCCTATCGCAGCTTTCTGCGGCGGCCGACCCCGCGCGAGCGGTGGGTCGGACCTCCGCGAGCGCGCAGCGCGCCCGACTGGCGCCCCTTCGCACGGGGGCTGTCCGCACGCTCGACGGCCTACGCGCTCTCGGTGCTGGGCGCCCTGTTTCGCTGGCTGATCGAACAGCGCTACGTCCTGGGCAATCCTTTTGCCGGCATCAAGGTGCGCGGCCGCACGCGAGTCGCGGCACTCGATACCTCGCGCGGCTTTATCGAAGGCGAATGGTTGCTGGTGCGCACCATTGCCGATGGCCTGGAATGGTCATACGGCTGGGACGCGCCCGCAGCGCAACGCTTGCGATTCATCCTCGATTTCGCCTACGCGACCGGTCTGCGGGCCAGTGAACTGATTGGCGCGACGCTTGGCGATATCCACACGGACGAGCACCACGGCTGCTGGCTCCACCTGGTCGGCAAGGGCAGTCGGCCGGGGAAAGTGGCGCTACCTCCGCTTGCGCGCACGGCGCTCGATCAGCACCTTGTGCAGCGCGGCCTGCCGGTAACGCCAGCCCGTTGGGATTCCAAGATGCCCCTGATCGCCAGCCTGGAGCAGGACAGCGCAATCAGCATCACCGGCACCCGCCTGTGGACGGTAATGCGGCGCTTCTTTGGTCAGGCTGCGGACATCATCGCCGGCGATCACCCTGCAGTCGCGGAAAAGCTGCGCCGGGCCAGTCCCCACTGGATGCGGCACACGCACGCGACCCATGCCCTGGCCCGCGGCGCGGAGCTGACCACCGTGCGCGATAATCTTCGCCACGCGTCGGTGGCCACCACCTCGATCTACCTGCAAAGCGATGAGGTCAAGCGAGCACGCCAGATGGATCAGGCCTTTGCCGCACGGTAGCCAGCCTCTGGCCGGGTTTCCAAAAGCTTAGCGTGCAATTTTGTCCGTTTTCTGAAGCGACCCCTTGTTGACCCGAAACACGCTTGCCTTGTCGCTGTAGAACGCCACCGGCTTGCCGTGGCGCTCCAGGTAGGCGCGCGTTGCGGCGAAGTATGTGAAGGTGGCCTCCGAATGGGTAAAGTGCAACTCCATGATCCGGCTGGTGGCGTCGTCGACATAGACCAGCAGCGTGCAGGCCGGCGCGCGATCCTCGAACCAGCGGTGATCGCAGCCGTCGATCTGGATCAGTTCACCGAGGCACGCGCGGCGGTTGCGTGGCTGGTAGACCTTTGGTGGCCGCTGTTTGCGTGGCACCCACAGGCCGGCCACCATCATCAGCCGGCGAATCGTTTCCTTAGACAGCGTCAGCCCATGACGCTCGCGCAGCTTCTCGGCGGCCAGGGTCGGGCCAAAGTCGGCGTAATGCTCGCGGATCAGGCCCAGCGCCGCGGCCTCGCGATCGGCCGATAGGCGGTTGTTGGCGGGCCGGCCGCGCTTGCGGGGGAGACCAGCCCCGACGGTCCTTCCTGCCGATAGCGTTCCAGCAATCGCCGGAACTGCCGGTCGGTGATCTCCAATCGTTCGGCCGCCACGCCGGGCCGCAATTGGCCATCCATCACGGCCTGGACCGTCTTGAGCCTGTCTAATTCCTGCATGCTGACTGTAATGACCTCGGATTTAGCCATCCTCTGGCGTCTCCATCGTGTTCGACCGGGCAGGCTGAATACCACGAATAGAGCACTCAGGCGGACATTTCTGCTTTGCTAAAACCGGACATTGCCGCTTTGCCGCTACAGCTACATTTCGCACAGTTGGTATGTCGGGGTTTTTGTTGCGAGGGGCGTTTTCACTGCCCCATATTGATGTATAGCGGGTTTCCAGCGAAGTTATCCAC